>SEEY01000281.1 GCA_004211235.1 Rubrivivax sp. | reverse complement strand
TGCCTGCTCGCACTCTGCCAGCTTGCCACTGCCGAAACGCTGCCGCCCCGCCCGAAGATCGGCCTCGTGCTGTCCGGCGGCGGTGCCCGCGCTTCCCGTACTGAGGATTGGCGAAGGCTGGGACACCCACCAGCTCGTCGCCGGCCGGCCGCTCGTTCTCGGCGGCGTCACCGTTCCACATACGCATGGCCTGCTCGGCCACTCCGACGCCGATGCGCTGGCGCATGCCATCACCGATGCGCTGCTCGGCGCGGCGGCCCTGGGCGACATCGGCAAGCTGTTTCCGGACACGTCCGAGCAGTTCAAGGGCGCCGACTCGATGGTGCTGCTGGCCGAGGTGCTGGGCGTGGACGCAGGCCGGGTCAACGTGAAGGCCAAGACGGCCGAGAAGATGGGCCCGGTGGGCGAAGGCCGCGCCATCGAGGCGCGCGCCGTCTGCCTGCTGTCAGCGGCCTAGGCCGAACTCCGCCAGCTCGCCGTTGCGGCGCAGCTGGGCGATGGCCAGCTCCAGCGTGCCCGTCGTCGCAGGGTCGGTCGACTTGTGGCACGCGAAGTACAGGTCGATGCGACCGACGCTGTGAAGCACGCGTGGCGCCTCGGCGCCGTTTGCACGGATGACGAAATGCGCGGCGAGGTCGTTGGCCACCCAGAAATCAACGCGGCGGGCCTGCAGCATGCGCAGGGCGGTGCCGTTGTCCTTCACCTCTTCGGCGGCCACGCCCTGCTCCCTCAGCCATGCGGCGGGCGACGAGTCCCGCAACACGATGACGCTGCGTCCGCGCAGGTCCTGCACACGGTCGACAGGCCGGCCTTCGTCCGCCCGGCCGTAGATCGTCATGGCCCCCCGCGCCCAGGGGCCGACCCAGAGGAAGCGTGGCTCGCGCTCGGCGGTGCGTGACACGGCGACGGCGCAGCTGCCCGGCTTCTGCTCCGCCAGCAGCAGCGCCCGCGGGATGGGCACCACCTGCTGCCGAAGCGTGATGCCTGACAGGGCCTGCATCCGCTCCAGCATGGCGCCGCCCGGACCGCCGGGCTGGCCAGGCAGGGACTCGAACACCCCCGCGTTGGGATAGACCAGAACATCCAGCGCCGGCTCGCACCATGCGGGCGGCAGATGCAGCAGCAGGAACGGAAGCAGCGCAAGTGGCCGGGCTCGGCGCATGGCGGCAGGCGGGCATCGCCCGGCTGTGGCGGATGCCTCAGGTTAGCTCAGCCCGCCTGCAACTTCAGCACCGTGAGCAGGCCGCCGCCGTCGGCGTTGCCGATGGTGAACTCGCCACCCAGACGCTGCACCGACTTCTCGACGATGGCCAGGCCCAGGCCCGCACCGCTCGCCGCCGTGCGCGCCGCGTCGCCGCGGTAGAAGGGCACCGTCAGGCGCTGCAGGCGGTCGGCCGGCACGCCGGGGCCGTGGTCGCGCACGCGCACTTCCACCCAGGCGCCCTGGCGCGTCGCGCTCACGTCCACGCGCGCCGGCTCGCCGTCGGCATGGCCGTAGCGGCGCGCGTTCTCGAACAGGTTCAGCAGCACGCGGCCCAGCTCGGTGTCGTCGACGAAGACCTTCAGTGCCGAGCTGACCTGCACGCGGAAGCGGATCTGGTCCGGGTCGCGGAAGCCCTGCACCTCGCGCTCGACGATGTCGGCCAGCTTGGTCTCGCGCAGCTGCGTCTCGTTCGGCCGCGCGTAGTCCATGAACTTGCTGATGATGGCGTCGAGCTGGTCGATGTCCTGCGCCATGAAATGGCGGGCCTGCTCGTCGTTGACGCTCATCTCGGTTTCAAGCCGCAGCCGCGCCAGGGGCGTGCGCAGGTCGTGCGAGATGCCGGCCAGCATGACGGCCCGGTCTTCCTCCAGCTTGGCCAGTTCGCGCGCCATGCGGTTGAAGCCCATGTTGACCTCGCGGATCTCGCTGGTCATGGTGGTTTCGTCCAGGCGCGAGTCGTACTCGCCGTCACGGATGCGGCCGGCGGCATCGGCCAGCTCGCGCAGCGGCTGGTTGATGAGGCGGGCGATCAGCGCCGAGCCGACGATGGTGGCCAGCAGCGCGATCAGCACCCACCACCAGTTGCCGGCCAGCGAGACGGACAGCGGCGTGGCGCTGGTGCGCAGCCAGAAGGCGTCCTCGCCGACGACATAGCGTACCCACAGGCCCGACACGTCGTTGACATTGCGTGCGACGACGGTGTCCGGCCCCAGCGTCTTGCGCAGTTCCGCGGCCATCTGCTTGGCGAACGGGCTGGTGTCGTAAGGCAGCCAGCGGTCGCTGGCCTCGGCCACGCGCACCTGCACCGTGTCGCCGCGCGACATCGAGCTGATGACGGCGACGCGGTTGATCGGGTCGGTGTGCTCCAGCGCGATGCGGCTGAGCTTCACCAGGCCGGCCAGCTGCTCGGCCGACTCCAGCGCCCGCGGCTGCGCCTCCAGCAGCTTGAAGGTGTACTGCCAGGCAAACACCGCGCCGGCCAGCAGCAAGGCCAGCCAGGCGAAGGTGCGCCAGAAGAGGTTAAGGGCGAGGTGAGGGCGAGCCATGCGGTCCCAGCGAGCTGCCAGTGAAGACCGAGCTACTCGCTTCGCTCGGGCGGTGTGTCCCGCAATTTAATCAGCTGTTTTCATCCGGCACGAAGACATAGCCCACACCCCACACCGTCTGGATGTAGCGCGGCTGGGCCGGGTCGGCTTCGAGCATCTTGCGCAGGCGCGAGATCTGCACGTCCAGGCTGCGGTCGAAGGGTTCGAACTCGCGGCCGCGGGCGAGCTGCGCAAGCTTGTCGCGCGACAGCGGCTGGCGCGGATGGCGCACCAGCGTCTTCAGCATCGAGAACTCGCCCGTCGTCAGCGGCAGCTGCTCGCCGTTCTTCATCAGCCGGCGCAGGGCCAGGTCGAATTCGAAGGGGCCGAAGGTCACCGTCATCGGCTCCTTGCTCGGCGCGCCCGGCGCTTCCGGCGGCGGGCGGCGGCGCAGCACGGCGTTGATGCGGGCCAGCAGCTCGCGCGGGTTGAAGGGCTTGGCGAGGTAGTCGTCCGCGCCGACTTCCAGGCCGACGATGCGGTCCACATCCTCCACCTTGGCGGTCAGCATGATGATGGGCGTCTGGTCGTTGGCGGCGCGCAGGCGGCGGCAGATGGTCAGGCCGTCTTCGCCGGGCAGCATGAGGTCCAGCACGATCAGGTCGACCGTCTCGCGGGTGAGCTGCTTGTTGAGCGCACGGCTGTCTTCGGCCAGCAGCACTTCAAAGCCTTCTTGCGTCAGGTAGCGGCGCAGCAGGTCGCGGATGCGGGCGTCGTCGTCGACGACGAGGATTCGGTTCTGGCGGGGGTTCGCGGCACTGTTCATCGCGCTTCCTAAATTTGTAACAGGGCCATTGTGTTCAGGTTTGAAACGCGGCTTTGTAGGACAGCAGGCTAGGCTTACAGATCGTTGCCATGTCGGGCCGTTAAGCTCGGTTTCGACCTTGAAAGGAAGCCAGATGCGTACGTTTACCGTCCTTGCCGCACTTGTCGTGACCTTGTCGGCCCAGGCCGCCGAGGCGCCGCGGGAACGCCTGAGCCTGTCGGCCAGTGCCAGCGCGGACATCACCCGCGATGTGCTCGGCGTGAGCTTTTCGGCGACGCGCGACGGCGCGGACGCGGCGGCGGTGCAGGCCGCGCTGAAACAGGCGCTGGATGCCGCGCTGGCCGAGGCGCGCAAGGCGGCCAGGCCAGGTCAGGTCGATGTGCAGACGGGCGGTTTCGCGCTCTATCCACGTTACGACCCCAAGACCGGCAAGATCAACGGCTGGCAGGGAAGTGCGGAGCTGCAGGTGGAGGGCCGCGACACCGCGGCGATTGCCCAGCTGACCGGCCGCATCAACACGCTGACCATCGCCCGCGTCAGCTACAGCCTGTCGCGCGAGGCGCGTGAGAAGGCCGAGGCCGACATCACGGCCCAGGCCATCGCCCGCTACCGCGCCAAGGCCACGGACTATGCGAAGCAGTTCGGCTACGGCAGCTACGTGCTGGGCGAGGTGAACATTGCCAGCGACGAGGCCGGGCCGCGGCCGGTGATGCAGATGATGCGCATGAAGTCGGAAAGCGCCGATGCGCTGCCGACCGAGGCCGGCAAGGCGACCGTGACGGTGAACGTCAACGGGTCGGTTCAACTGATCAAGTGAGCCAGCCGGGCGCCTGTCCGGAACCCGTGTGGGCGGCTCGACCGGCCCGTCGAGCCGGGGCCGCCAGGTCTAGACGGCGGTCCAGCCGCCGTCCATGGCCCAGGCCTGGCCTCGGACGTTGATCGCAGCGTCCGAACTGAGGAAGACGGTCAGCGCGCCGAGTTCCTGCGGCGTCGTGAACTGCAGCGACGGCTGCTTCTCGGCCAGCAGACGGCGCTTGGCCTCTTCGTTGTCGACGCCGTCCTTGGCGGCCAGCGCATCGACCTGCTTCTGCACCAGCGGCGTCAGCACCCAACCCGGGCAGATCGCGTTGACGGTGACGCCCGTCGTGGCCGTTTCCAGCGCGATGCTCTTGGTGAAGCCGACGAGGCCGTGCTTGGCTGCGACATAGGCCGACTTCTGCGCCGAGGCCACCAGCCCGTGGGCCGAGGCGATGTTGACGATGCGGCCCCAGCCCTTGGCGAGCATGCCCGGCAGTGTCAGCCGCGTGGTGTGGAAGGCGGACGTGAGGTTGATCGCGATGATCGCGTCCCACTTCTCGACCGGGAAGTCCTGCACCGGCGCCACGAACTGGATGCCGGCGTTGTTGACGAGGATGTCGATGCCGCCGAATTCGGCGTCGGCATAGGCGACCAGCGCGGCGATGTCGGCAGGCTTGCTCATGTCGGCTCCGTGGTAGCCGACCTTGACGCCCAAGGCGGCGACCTCCGCCTTCGGCCCGTCGACGTCGCCGAAGCCGTTCAGGATGACGCTGGCGCCGTTGCGTGCGAGCTCCAGGGCGATGCCCAGGCCGATGCCGCTGGTGGAGCCGGTGACGAGGGCGGTCTTGCCTTTCAACATGGGAGGGTCCTTCCGGATTGCTACGATGGTTTCAAAGGATTGAACCATGACCCAGCCCGAACTGCGCTTCGTCAATTGCCTGGACGCCACGGGGCTGCATCGCATGGCCTACTGGGAATGGGCCGGGCCTCGCGCGGACGCGCCGGTGCTGGTCTGCGTGCACGGGCTGTCGCGCCAGGGACGCGACTTCGATACGCTGGCCCGCGCGCTGAACGGGCGCTATCGCATCGTCTGCCCGGACGTCGTCGGACGCGGCCGCTCCGACTGGCTGCGCCAGCCGGCCGGCTACCAGATTCCGGCCTACGTGGCGGACATGGTGGCGCTGCTGGCGAGGCTGGATGTCGAGCAAGTGGACTGGGTCGGCACGTCCATGGGCGGCCTCATCGGCCTGGCGCTGGCCTCGCTGCCGCGGCCCGAGGGCGCGCCGGGCCCGGTGCGGCGTCTGGTGCTCAACGACGTCGGCCCCAGCATCCAGTTCGAGGCGCTGCAGCGCATCGGCAGCTACCTCGGCAAGGCGCCGCGATTCGCATCGCTGGACGAAGGCGCGGCCTATTTGCGCAGCATCGCGCCCGGCTTCGGCCCGCACACCGACGAGGAATGGCGCACCCTGTCGGAGCCGCTTTTCCGCGCGGATGGCGGCTCGCTGAAGTTGCACTACGACCCGGCCATCGCCCTGCCGTTCGCGGCGGTCACGCCCGAGGTGGCCGCTGCCGGCGAGGCGGCGCTGTGGGCCGCCTATGACACGCTGACCTGCCCGA
>SEEY01001087.1 GCA_004211235.1 Rubrivivax sp. | reverse complement strand
CTTCACCGTCGAGGTCGACGGCCGAGCGCGTCCGCTGGCGGTGCCAGGCCAGGGCTGGAGCGTCTGGCGCCTGCGCGAGCCGCTGCCCGACGGCCCGCACGAGTTGCGCCTCGTCAAGCGTACCGAAGGCTCGATGGCCGAGACCGTCTTCCACGGCCTGCGCCTGGCGGAGAGCGGCGAGCTGCTCGAACCGCCGCCGCCGCGACTGCTGAAGTTCGTGTTCTACGGCGACTCGATCACCGCCGGTGCCTGCAACGGCGATGTCGCCGAGGACCAGTACGACGACCTGTATCCGCACGACGGCACACGCGCCTACGGTGCCCTCACCGCTGCGCGGTTCGGTGCCGATTACACCGGCATCGCCGTCAGCGGCATCGGCATCACCGCCAGCTGGCACGACCTGCTGATGTCCGACGTCTGGGACCGCTTCGCCCCGCGCCAGGACGCCAGCATCGCCCCGCCCGAGGCGGCCGACGTGGTCTTCCTCAACATCGGCCAGAACGACCACGGCTTTCCGGCGTCCCAGGGCCGGCCCATCGCGGCCGACTTCGGGACGCGTTACCTGGCCTTCGTGCGCCAGCTGCGTGCGCGCCACCCGGCCGCGCGCCTGGTGCTGCTCATGGGCGGCATGCCCGCCCCGCAGGTGCAGCCGGCCATCCCGCGCGCCGTGCGGCAAGCCGTGCAGGCGCTGCGCGCCGAGGGCGACGCGCACGTCTGGGCCTACCGCTTCGAGGCCTTTGCCTGGG
This sequence comes from Rubrivivax sp., assembly GCA_004211235.1. The sequence goes on along the minus strand of SEEY01001087.1, from coordinate 439 downwards.
CCCATCCGCGCATCGACGTGCATGCGCAGATGGCCGACGAACTCACCCGCTTCCTGACTGACGAGGTCCTGCCATGACTCCGCTCCCCGACATGCGCCGGCCCGAGGCGCTGTGGGCCCACATGCGCCACACCCTGGCCTTCTACGCACCACGCGCGCGCGACCCGAGCGGCGGCTGCTTTCACTTCTTCAAGGACGACGGCACCGTCTACGACCGCCGCACCCGCCACCTCGTCAGCAGCACGCGCTTCGTTTTCAACCATGCGCTGGCCTGGCGCTGGTTCGGCGGGCCGGTGGACGACGTAGCGCATGCACTGGCTTTCGTCAACGAAGCACACGCGCAGCCGCAAGGTGGCTATGCCTGGGTACTGGACTGGAACGATGGCCGCGCCAGCGTCAGCGACGGCACCAATCATTGCTACGGTCTGGCCTTCGTGCTG
>SEEY01001086.1 GCA_004211235.1 Rubrivivax sp. | reverse complement strand
GCGCGTGCCCCACCAGACGGCGATGGCGGCGACAGCCAAAGCGAGCACGATCAGGCGCACGCGCCAGCGTTTCCAGAATGAAGCTTTCATGTTCCTCCAAGGGGCCGCAGGGTCTTGTCGCCCGGCTGGCCATCGTCAGCTTGATGAGACCGCTAGCGTAGCCGCAGAGCCGCGGTGTGCAGACCGGAATGCGGCGCATCGTGGTGATCGAAACGCCGCTTGGCGAAAGTCATGCGGTGCCAGGGCTTGCCAAGCCCGGCGCCTTCTACCGGCTGTGCGATGTCAGGCGCGACAGCGGCGACGCCGTGCTGACGCCGGGCGCCGTGCTGCGCGCCGGCTTGGCATCGTCCTCGCCGCTGCCGTCGGCCAGCGCGGCGATGCTTTCCGGGTTGCGGCGCATGGCCACGCCGACGGCCAGGATGTCGATGACCAGCAGATGCAGGATGCGGCTGACCATCGGCAGGTGGGTGGCGATGTCCTCGATGTGGTCGACGATCAGCGTCACGTCGGCCTTCTTGGCCAGCGGGCTCTGGCTGGCCGTGATGGCCACGACCTTGGCGCCGCGCTCCTGCGCCTTCTCCACCACCTGCAGCAACTCCGGCAGGCGGCCGCCGCTGCTGATGACCACGGCCACATCGCCTTCGCGCAGCACGTCCGCCGCGAGCAGCTGCAGGCGCGGGTCGGTGTACGCACCGCAGGGCATGCCGAAGCGCAGGAACTTGAACTGCGCGTCCTGCGCAACGACGCTGTAGTGGCCGAGCGCGAAGAACTCGATGCGGTTGGCCGCGAGCAGCATCTCGGTGGCGCGGTCGATGGTGTCGCGGTTCAGGTGGCTGCGCACCTGCAGGATGGCGCTGGCCGTGTTGCCCAGTACCTTGGCGCCGAGCTCCAGCATGGAGTCGTTGGTGTTGACCTGGGTGTGCGTCACCGGCACCGTGCCGGTCAGGCCCGAGGCCAGGCGCAGCTTGAAATCGGACAGGCCTTCGCAGCCGAGCGAGCGGCAGAAGCGGATGACGGTCGGCTGGCTGACGCCGGCGGCGCGGGCGATCTCGGCGATGGGGTCGTTCAGCACCGAGCGTGGCCGACCTCGTGCTGGCCCAGCCGCGCTCGGTGCTGAATGACCCCATCGCCGAGATCGCCCGCGCCGCCGGCGTGAGCCAGCCCACCGTCATCCGCTTCTGCCGCTCG
>SEEY01000280.1 GCA_004211235.1 Rubrivivax sp. | reverse complement strand
GCCGGTGCACCGCCTCGACCGCGGCACCTCGGGTGTGCTGCTGTTCGCGCTGTCCGCCGAGGTCGCATCGCTGCTCGGCAGCATGTTCGAGCAGGGGCAGATGCGGAAAAGCTACCTGGCTCTCGTGCGCGGCTGGCCGGCCGAGGACGTGGGCGTCATCGACCATCCGCTGGCGCGCGACCCCGAGCTGCCGTCGGCCGGGCAGGCGATGCTCCAGGCCCAGACGCGTTGGCGCCTGCTGCAGCGCCTGGAGTGGCCGGTCGCCAGCGACCCGCGTTTTGCAAGCACCCGCGTCGCGCTGCTGGAGGCCGAGCCGCTGCAGGGCCGGCGCCACCAGATCCGCCGCCACCTCAAGCACATCGCCCACCCGATCCTGGGCGACGCGACGCACGGTAAGGGGCCGCTGAACCGCGCCGTGGCCGCGTGGCTGGGCGCGCAGCGGCTGTGGCTGCACGCCCGGCAGCTGGACCTGACCCATCCGGTCAGCGGCGTGCCGCTGACGCTCCAGGCCCCACCGGGCGCGGCCTGGCCGGCGGGCTGAGCCAGCGGGTACGGATGCGCCTGAGCTCTCCCTGCGCATCCAGCCGCAGGATGGCCTCGTTGAAGTGCGACACGTCGGCCTCGTCGAAGCGCTGGCGGCTGAGCTTGTAGGCGACGACATCGCGGCGCACCGGCAGCGCCAGCTCCACCACGTCGACGCCGGCTGCATTGGCTGCGAACAGCACCGCCAGGCGGTCGCCCAGCAGCAGGTCGCCGCGACCGTACTTCAGCAGTTGCACGCCCTTGGCATAGCCCTCGAACAAGGTCAGGCGGCCACGCGCGGCGAACGCGTCGACGGCGGCAACGACGCTCGGGCCGCGGTGGGCCAGCAGGCGCAGCCCGCTTTCGAGCGCGTGCGCGAGTGACTGCGGCATGACGCGGGCGGCGCCGGCGCGCATGAAAGCGCTGAACTCCTCGTCGCGGTACGGCCGCGTGAACCAGGTGCGGTCGGACGTGTCGGGGCCGTCGAAGGAGGCGGCGACGAGCAGGTCCAGCTCACCCGCCGCGAGCATCGGCAGGCGGCGGTTGAGCGGCAGCTCGCGCACGTACTCCACCGTGCAGCCCATCTCGCGTGCCAGGGCGTGGAGCAGCTCGGTCTCCAGGCCGGTGTGGCGGCCCTCGGCATCGATGAAGGAGTACGGGCGCCAGTCGTCGAACGCCACGCGCCACGGACGCTCGCAGCTCGCCGCGGCCAGCAGCGGCATGCAGCACAGGAGCAGCGCGATCAGCAGTCGTCGTGGCACGGGAACGCCCGTTGTTGCACCGTCAGCCGAGGATACGGGCATCAACGCGGCGCGACGAGCTGCACGTCCAGGCCCGAGGCCTGGCCCTGCCAGCGGTAGAGCTTCTGGGTCGCGGCCTGGAAGTCCTCGGGTCGGGCGCTGCGGATGGGCACGAAGGTCTGCGGGTTGCGGTCGATGAGCGGGAACCAGCTGCTCTGCAGCTGCACCATGATGCGGTGGCCGCGGCGGAAGCTGTGGTTGATGTCCTGCAGCGCCAGGCGCAGTTCTTCCACCTGGCCTGGCACCATGGCCTCGGGCACCTCGAAGCCGTGGCGGAAGCGCCCACGCAGCGGATCACCGCGCACGAGCTGCTGGTAGCCGCCGAGCGGCGCCGCGGCGGGCTCCACATCCTCGCTGCGCGGCTTGCGCTTCTGCGCCGCCTCATCGTCAAGCTCTGGCGGATAGACGTCGATGAGCTTGACGACCCAGTCGGCATCGGTGCCCGACGTGGACGCGAACAGCCGCGCCACAACGGGGCCGGCGAAGGTGAGGTCCTCCTCCAGCACATCGCTTCGGAAGGTCAGCACGTCGGGCCGCGTGGCGGCGAAGCGCTGGTCGCCGGCCATGTACTCCTGCGGCACGCCCAAGGCGGTGTAGCCGATGAAGGGAACGGGCTTGGCGGGGTCGCTGATCCAGCTGTCGAACTCGGGCTGGGTGGAAGCCGGCGGCGTGAAGCTGAGCCGGCCGCCCGGTGCGAAATAGAGCGTGCGGGCCTGCGTCTGCTTCGGCGGCCAGGCGTCATAACGGCGCCAGACGTTGGTGCCGGTCTCGAAGACCGTCGCCTTGGCAATCGGCGCACTGGCATTCGACGCCTTGGCCGCCTTGGCTTCGGCATCTGCACGCAGGTGCTGCTCGAAGAAGGGCAGCAGCACCTCCTTCTGGAACTGCTCCGAGGTGGCCTGCTGGAACTGCACCCGGCCGAGCTGCCGGCCCGGCGCGCCAACCCAGCCGCCATGCACCCACGGGCCCATGACGAGATGGTTGTCGGTCGCCGGGCTTTGCCTGTCGATGGCGCGGAAGGTGGCCAGCGGGCCCGCCAGATCCTCGGCGTCGAACCAGCCGCCCACCGTCAGCATGGCGGCGCGGATGTTCCTCAGGTGCGGCAGGATGGCGCGCGACTGCCAGAACTCGTCGTAGCGGTCGTGCTGGATCTGCACGTCGAAATAGGGATTCGGTCCACCTTCCTTCGCCAGCCGCGCCGCCAGCGCGTCGAGGTTGCCGTGCTGCAGGTAGAACTCGTAGCCATCCCGCGTGCCCCAGTCGAACTGCGGCCATTGCTTGACCGGCGGCACGGGCGCCTGCTGGGGCTTGAAGCCGGTGTAGAAGCCGAAGTTGGCGGCCAGCATGAAGGCGCCACCGTGGTAGCTGTCATCCCCCTTGAACAGGTCGCCGATGGGCGCCTGCGGCGACGCGGCCTTGATGGCGGGGTGGGAGTCGATGACCGACGCCGCCGCGTAGAAGCCGGGGTAGGAAACGCCCCAGAGGCCAACGCGGCCGTTGTGGCCCGCGATGTGCTCCAGCAGCCACTGCACGCTGTCGTGGGTGTCGCTGCTCTCGTCGACATCGGCGGCGGTCTTCTTGACGGGCTTGTGCGGCGTCATCTCGATGAACTCGCCCTCCGACGAGTTGCGGCCGCGCACGTCCTGGCAGACGAAGACGTAGCCGGCCTTCAGGAAGTCCTCGCTGGGAGCCAGATGCCTGATGCCGTCCCGGTCCACGCCATAGGGGCCGCAGCCATAGGGTGTGCGCACCATCAGGAAGGGATAGCGCCGACTCTGGTCCTTGGGCGTGTAGACGGCCGTGAAGAGCTTGCTGCCGTCCCGCACCGGCACGCGGTACTCATATTTGGTGTAGTGCTCGCGCGGCTCGTAGGCCGGCGGCTTTTGCTCGTCGGTCGCGTGCACGGCGGGGCCAGCCAGGGCCAGCAGGGACAGGAGGGCGGCACGCAGCAGCAGCATCGGCGACGAAAGCGAATTGACTCAGGGGCGAAGTCTGACATCGCCCGGGGCGCGCGGACGTTAGGCTGGCGCATCGTCAGCCCTGCAGGAAACCCCATGTCCATCGATACCGAGGCCTATCGCGTCCCCGCAGGCGGGAAGCTCAAGCTGGCCCGCTGGCCGACCGACGTGAAGCCGCTCTACCGCGACGACGCCGACTACGAACGCCGCCTGGCCGCCCAGGTGGAGCGTCTCGCCGAACTGCAGGACCTGCTCTACGCGCACAACCGCTATTCGCTGCTGTTGATCTTCCAGGCCATGGATGCCGCGGGCAAGGACAGCATCATCAAGCACGTCATGTCGGGCGTGAACCCGCAGGGCTGCCAGGTCTTCAGCTTCAAGCATCCGAGCCCGCAGGAGCTGGACCACGACTTCCTCTGGCGCACGACGCAATGCCTGCCCGAACGCGGCCGCATCGGCATCTTCAACCGCTCCTACTACGAGGAGGTGCTGATCGTGCGGGTGCATCCGGAGATCCTGCAGGCGCAGTCGCTGCCCCAGGGCACGGCCAAGCCGCCCAAGCTGTGGGAGGAGCGCTACGCCTCCATCAACCATCTGGAGCGTCACCTGCACCGCAACGGCACGCGGGTCGTGAAGTTCTTCCTGCACCTGTCGCAGGACGAGCAGCGCCGGCGCTTCCTGGCGCGGCTGGACGACCCGGCCAAGAACTGGAAGTTCAGCGCCGCGGACCTCGACGAGCGCGAGCTGTGGCCCAAGTACATGCAGGCCTACCGCGACGCACTGCAGGCCACCAGCAGCGACCAGGCGCCCTGGTACGCGGTGCCGGCAGACGACAAGCGCAACGCCCGGCTCATCGTCTCGCAGGTCATCGTCGAGCACTTGAGCGCGCTGAAGATGAGCTACCCGCCGCCCAGCCTGGACGAGGCCGGACTGGCCGAGGTGCGCAAGCGCCTGAAGGCCTGATCAGCCGAACCTGACCGCGTAGATCGGCGGCAGGTGGGCGGAGATGGCCTGCCAGCTGTCGCCGGCGTCGCCGCTGGCCCACAGCCCGCCGGTCGTCGAGCCCATGAGGAGCTGCTCGCCGCTGTCGTCCACCGCCAGACCGTGGCGGTAGATCAGGTCGTAGCAGTGCTGCTGGGGCAGGCCGGCGCGCAGGGTCTCGAAGGTCTTGCCGCCATCGCGCGTGCGGGTCACGCACAGGGCGGCGTCGACCGGAATGCGGCGCTCGTCCTTGATGGCCGGCGCGAACCAGGCGGTGCCGGGGTCCTGCGGATGCGCGGCGACGGCGAAGCCGAAGCTGGACGGCTCGGCGCGCAGCTCCTGCCAGGTCGCGCCGTTGTCGCTGCTGCGGAAGATGCCGCAGTGGTGCTGGCACCAGAGCACGTCGGGCGCCGCGTGGCAGCGGGCGATCAGATGCGGGTCCTGCGAGTTCTCGTCTCCGGCCAGCTCGGGCGGCATGAAGTCGGCGCGCATGCCCTGGGCACGCAGGCCCCAGGTCCGGCCGCCGTCGGTCGTACGCCAGGCGCCGCCGCAGGAGACGCCGATGAGCAGCTCCTGCAGCTCGGTCGGGTGCGGGCAGATGGAATGCAACGCCGGGTTCGGGTTGCCGCCGCCCATCCACTGCAGGCGCCGCGGGTCGCCCCAGAGCGTTTCGTCGAGCTGCCAGGACTCGCCCCTGTCGCGACTGACGAACAGCCCGCCAGGGACGGTGCCGCACCAGATGGCGTCGCCCGAACGCTCCAGCGCGAACACCTGTTCCAGCTTCCAGGCCGGGCCCTCGGCGCCTTCGGGCTGCGCCGGAAAGGCGGGCGCGGCCACCTCACGCCATGTCTGGCCCGCGTCGTCGCTGGCCTGCAGCTTGGCGCCGAAGTGGCCGAGGTTGAGGCCGGCCAGCATGTGGCCCGAGGCGTCGGGCGGCAGCAGCATCGTCACCGGGTCGGCGACGAAGCTGAGCCTGTCGACCTGCCACACACCCGCGCGGCGGCGCAGTTCGAAGAGGCCTTTGCGGGTCGCGGCCCAGGCGCGGTCAGTGGACATCTCAACCTCCGGAGAGTGCTTGCAGAACGTGGACCCGGCTGTCGGGCCCGAGCGGATCGGTCAGCCCGCGCAGGTCGCGCGCACGCCGGCCGTCGATGAAGACGACCACGTTGGGCCGCAGATGGCCCTGGTCGTCCAGGATGTAGCCGCGCAGCCGCGGGTTGATGGCGAAGGCGGCATCCAGCCCCTGGCCGAGCACGGTGGCCGGCGTGTCGACCACCGGCGTGTCGACGAAGCGGTGCAGCTGGGGCGTGAACTCGATCAGGGCCATGTCAGTGCTGCCCGACCGCCCGAAGCCGCTGACGCGCCCCGACGGGGGGCAGCGAGCGAAGCGAGTGTGGAGGTTTCATGTCTGGATGACGAATGAGGCCGAGCCGATTCGACAGCCGAGCTCTTATCGCAGCCTCCGGACTAACCCGCAACGAGAATGCCGGCGATGAATCCCGGCATCCTCTACGCC
>SEEY01001085.1 GCA_004211235.1 Rubrivivax sp. | reverse complement strand
ATCCAGAGCTTTGCGCCCAAGAGCATCACGGCGGCGCCTGACATCGAGGCCTACCTCGGCTTCGTGATGAACATGTTCATCGCCTTCGGCGCGGCCTTCGAAGTGCCCGTCATCGTGGTCGTGCTGGCGCGCATGGGCATCGTGCCGGTCGAGAAGCTGCGCGAATGGCGCGGCTACTTCATCGTCGTGGCCTTCATCATCGCGGCCGTCATCACGCCGCCTGACATCGTCTCGCAGCTGGCGCTGGCCATCCCGATGTGCCTGCTCTACGAGCTGGGCCTGTTCGCGGCGAGCTATCTCGGCCGCACCTCCAAGGTGGCGGAAGACGCCACCGATCAGTCGTCCTCGGACGCCCGCTGACGCTTCGGTGGCGGCGGCCGCTGGCCGACAAGCAGCGAGAAGCTCATCGACTTGCCGGCGCGCTGTACGCCCACCTCCACCTGACTCCTGGGCTTGAGCGCCGCGACGCTGGCCAGCAGTTCGGCCGGCGAGGCGACGACATGTTCGCCGACGCGGGTCAACACGTCACCGGGCCGGATGCCGGCCTTCGCGGCCGGCGCGTCGCTGACGACACCGCCAATCAGCACGCCGCGAACTTGCGAGGTTCCGTCGCCGAGCTTCAGCGCCTCGGCCAGCTCGGGCGTCAGCTCGCGCGTCTGCACGCCGATCCAGCCGCGCGCCACGGAACCGTCTTTCAGGATGGACGAGGCGACCTGGCGGGCCACATCCACGGGAATCGCGAAACCGATGCCGAGCGAGCCGCCGCTGCGCGAGAAGATGGCCGTGTTGATGCCCACCAGCCGGCCGTCACCGTCCACCAGCGCACCGCCCGAGTTGCCCGGGTTGATGGCGGCGTCGGTCTGGATGAAGTTCTCGAAGGTGTTGATGCCCAGCTGGTTGCGGCCGAGCGCGGAGACGATGCCCGACGTCACGGTCTGCCCGACATTGAAGGGGTTGCCTATCGCCAGCACGATGTCGCCCACGGCCAGATTGGCGGCATCGCCGAGCGGGATGGCGGGCAGGTCGGGCAGCTCGATCTTCAGCACCGCCACATCGGTCTCGGGGTCCGTGCCGATGAGCTTCGCCTGCGCCTGGCGGCCCGCAACTCGGCCTGGGCTCGGGCGTCATCATCTCGGCCGACGGCGTGCTGCTGACGAACAACCATGTCGTCGAAGGCGCTTCCGACATCGA
>SEEY01000279.1 GCA_004211235.1 Rubrivivax sp. | reverse complement strand
CTTGCCGGAGGACGGACACAAGATGCCGGCGATGGTCAATCTGCAGCAGGACCAGGTCGAGGCGCGGCTCGTGCGCGCCGCGCAGCTCGATACGGCCGTCCAGCTGCGCGGCGCGCACGAGCCGCGCCTCGACCTGGTCCTGCTGCAGATTGACCATCGCCGGCATCTTGTGTCCGTCCTCCGGCAAGAGATCGAAGGCATAGGCCTCCTGATCGCCATGGAAGACACGGCCGCGCTGCCAGCGCACGCCATCACGCGCGACGGCCTCGCCGACGCCGAGCCGGTCGAACACCTCCAGCGTCTTCTTCGCCCAGCAGACCGCCCGGGAACCCTCGCCGATGCGGTCGCTGTCGTCGATGACGACGACGGGCACGTCACGTCTGGCCAGGTCGAGAGCCAGCGTCAGCCCGACCGGCCCCGCGCCGACGATGACGACCGGGCGGCGCTGCGGCTGGCCGGAGCGCTGCTCCAGCGACTGGTGGTAGGGGTAGCGCGGCAGGTCCACGGCGTCAGGCGCCTTCCAGGGCTTTCCACATCTCCACGTCGCGCTCCGCGGTCCAGATGCGCGGATGGCGGGTGCCACCGGCCTCGTCGTAGGCGCGGGTCACGTCGAACGGCATGCAGTGGTCGAAGATGACCCACTGGCCGTATTTCGGGCGCAGCGCCGCCATCGTGCGCTGGTAGACGGTCTTCAGTTCTTCGCCGGCCCCCACGCCGGCCTGCACCGCCGCGTACAGCTCGCTGACGAAGGCGCGCGTGCCTTCCAGCCCCGCCGCCACCTGCGACTGGCCCTTCAGTGCGGGTCCGCGGCCGGGCACCAGCGCGGCAGCGTTCAGCGCGGCGATGGCGTCCAGCGTGGCGGGCCAGTCGGCGAAGTGGGCGTCGCCGCAGTACGGTGTGGCGTCGAACTCCACCAGGTCGCCGCTGAAGAGCACGCGTTCCTCGGGCAGCCAGGCCACGGTGTCGCCGGCCGTGTGCCCACGGCCCGGCGAGAACATCTCGACGGCGACATCGCCAAGATCCAGCGTCAGGCGACCGGAGAACGTGAGCGTCGGCCACGTCAGGCCCGCGGGCACCGACTCGACATTGCGGAACAGCCGCGGAAAGCGGCCGATCTCGCTGGCCTTGTCCTGCTCGCCACGTTCCTTGATGAGGGCCAGCGTCGCGTCGCTGGCGATCACCTGCTCCAGGCCCTCGGCCCTGAAGGCCGAGGCGCCCAGCACGCGCACGGCGTGGTAGTGGCTGAGCAGCACGTACTTGATCGGCGCCGCGCTGACCTCGCGGATGCGCCGGATGACGTCGGCCGCCATGATGGGCGTGGCCTGGGTGTCGATCACCATCACGGCATCCCGGCCGATGACGACTCCGGTGTTGGGATCGCCCTCGGCCGTGTAGGCCCAGGCATGCGCGGACAGCCGCTCGAAGGTGACCTGCTTCTCTTCCAGATCGGCTTGGGAGGCAAAGGCTTTGTTGGTCATGACGGGGCTCCAGTCGCTGCAGACTTATCCTATTCCGAATCGATTCACCAATATAGAATTTTTAGGATGAACGGACCGAAAGCCTCGCGCGGCATACAGAGCATTGAAGTCGGCGGCCAACTGCTGCTGGCGCTCGCCCACCATGGCAGGCCGATGGCCCTGAAGGATCTGGCTCGTGAAGCCGGCATGACCCCCGCCAAGGCGCATCCCTACCTGGTGAGCTTCATCAAGCTGGGTTTGGTGGAGCAGGACGGCGGCAGCGGCCATTCCGGCCTGTATGGGCTCGGTCCGCTGGCGCTGCAGCTCGGCCTGATCAGCCTGCAGCAGTACGACCCTGTGCGTCTGGCCACGCCGGTGATCGAGGCGCTGGCGCTGCAGCTGGGCCACACCGTTGCCATCGCCGTGTGGGGCACTCGCGGCCCCACCATCGTGCGCGTGGCCGAGGGGCCGACACCGGTGCACATCAGCATGCGACATGGCACGGTGATGAGCTTGTCCGGCACGGCGTCCGGGCGGCTGTTTGCGGCCTATCGCGGCACGGAAGCGGCTGCGGTGGGAGAGCCGATGCCGGACTCCGCTGTGCTGGACGCCGTCCACCGGGAGGGTCTGGCCCACTCCCGCGACGGCGTCGTGCCCGGCGTCAGCGCGCTGGCCACGCCGGTCTTCGATGCCAGCGGACGCCTGGTGCTCACACTCACGGCGATCGGCCCGAGCGCCAGCTTCGACACGGCGCCGGCGGGCCCCTCGGCCCAGGTGCTGCTGGAGGCGGCGCGAAAGCTGTCAGCCCGACTCGGCGGCAATGAGCGCCGATGAGATGACCTAGGGGGTCAGCTGATCCTGGCCAGCATCGTGGCCTCGGTGCCCTGGTCCCAGGCGAGCGGATAGAGGCAGCGGGCCTGGGACACCAGATCCGGCTGGCCGCCCCACAGCGCGATCTGGTCGCGCACGGTGGCGAAGTCGATGCTCATGAGCACTGCCGGGGCGTTCACACGCGGGTTGTGGCGGGCCGGCGTGTACGGCAGCAGGCCGAGCCAGCGGCGATAGAACGCCACATGACGCGGATTGACTTCGATGATCAGACGCTCGCAACGCGCCCGACGGTAGGCGTGCAGGTAGCCCAGGTGAAAGATCTGGGCCAGCACCCGCTTGGGATCGTGGGAATGCTTGTCGACGGCCAGGCTGCCGAACTCGCAGAGCTTTGCGCCGGCAGCGCGCCATTCAGACAGTTCGGCTTCGAACAACAGATCGGCCTTCAAGCCCCCCGTGCCGTCGAAGCGCACCGACAGCGTGCCGACGATGCGGTCACCGTCGCTTGCCGAGCAGACGATGTCGCCGGCCTCGTTGCGGCTGCTGAAACGCTCGCGTGTCACGGCCAGGCCGCGGTCGCCATAACGACGCTCCACCAGGCCCAATGCCTCGCCCTCCAGCGCGCCGAAGTCGCTGTTCAGCTCCAACGGCGGACCGCCGAAGGGATTGAGCGGCGTACGCCGGCTTTCGTGGAAGAAGGGAATCATTGACAGCATCCTTGGCGCCCAACGCGCTGAGCCCGCGCAGTCTAGGGACGTAAATGTGACTTTTACCTAGGCTACACAGATCGATACAAGAGAATCACCTAAACGACCGGGTTCTCCCATCCCCTAGAGAAGGGACAAAGCCCGGTTTGCAGCTCCGGCGTGAACGCGTTCACGGCCGGAGCGGGCGGTCTCAGACGGCGTAGCGGGCGGCCAGGCGGTTCATGTTGCCCATGGACAGGCGGTGCATCTCGATCAGCGCGATCAGGCCGTTGCGATGCAGTTCCAGCACCTTGTCGTCGGGGAGCTCGCTGTACTTCTTCTCGTCGATGGCCAGGAAGCCCTCGACATCGATCTTCTCGCCGCTGGGCAGCGTGGCTTCGAAGCGCATGTCCTGCAGCAGATCCAGTTCGACGATCAGGTTGCAGATCAGCCGGGTGCGCTCCGCTTCCTGCTCGAAGTTCTCGAGGAAGCTGCGGGCGTTCAGCAGGAACTCGGTCGGCTCGCCGTCCTTGAACAAGGCATCGCCGGTGGCTTCGTTGAAGCCGGCCCACTTGCTGTCGAAGCAGACCGCCAGGCTGTTGGCGTTGCCGTCCAGACGGGCCATTGCGAACGGGTAGCGGCGCACATAGGCGGGCACATAGTTGCCGGTCCACTTGTCGCCATCGACGAACAGGTTGGAACCCGGCTTCAGGCCCAGCACCGCCAGCGGGGCGATCTGCGGCTTGCCTTCGGCGCCTTCGCCGGCGCGAACGAAGACGATCGGATATTCCTTGCAGGCGTCACCGAACTCGATGGCGGCCAGGAAGACCGAGTTCTGGTCGGCCACCTGACTGACGACAGCCTTCGCCGTGTCCAGCTTCAGGTTCTTGTGGGCTTCGCGGTCCAGCGGCGCGAGTTCGCCGTACATCGGGGGGTTGCTCATGTTTCTCTCTCTCCAGTTTCCACGGCCAGACGACTGACCAGCACTTTGTCCACACGCTTGCCGTCGAGGTCGACGACCTCGAATCTCCACGCGTCCCACTCCACGACATCGGCCGTGCGCGGCAAGCGCCCCAGCAGCAGCATGATCATGCCGGCCAGGGTGTTGTAGCGCCCACGATCCTCCTCCGGCAGTTCCTTCAGCACCAGGCGGTCCTTCAGCTCGGGAACCGGGATGAGGCCGTCCATCAGCCAGCTCCCGTCCTCCCGCTGCACCGCCCAGGCATCGCCATCGCTCGGGGCATTGAACTCCCCGGCAATGGCCTCCAGCACGTCGCGCACGGAGATGACGCCCTGCACTTCGCCGTACTCGTCGACGACGAAGACCAGCGGCGCGTCCGATACGCGGAAATGTTCCAGCAGCTCCATGCCCGACAGCGTCTCGGGCACGAACAGCGGCGGCTCCAGTCCGGTGGACAGGCTCAGCGGCTGCCCCTCCAGCGCCCGGGCCAGCAACATCGGCGCATGGGCGATGCCCAGCACCTCGCCCAGCCCACCGCGGCAGACCGGGTAGCGGCTGAAGCGATGCTCGCGCAGCACCATCAGCACCTCGGCTGGCGTGGCGTCGACGTCCAGCCAGGCGATCTCGGCGCGCGGCATCATCATGGAGCCGATCTGGCGCTCGTCCAGGCGGAAGACGTTGCGCACCATCTGGTGCTCGTGCTCTTCGATGACGCCGGCATCCAGGCCCTCCTCGAGGCTGGCGGCGATCTCTTCTTCCGTCACGCCGCGCTGGCCGCGATTGCGCAGGCCGAGCAGGCCGAGCGTGGCCTCGGTCGAGAAGCTCAGCAGCTTCACCAGCGGGCGCGCGCCCATGGAGATGACGTTCATCGGCGGCGCGACCAGGCGAGCCACCGTCTCGGGGTAGATCTGGCCGACGCGCTTGGGCACCAGCTCGCCGAAGACGATGGTGAGCAGCGTGATGATGACGACGACCAGCGCCGTCGCGGCGATCTCGGTGGCATGCGGCTGCAGGGCGAAGGTCTCGCTCAGCCAGCGCGACAGCGGGCCGGAGAACGCGGCATCGCCGACGATGCCGTTCAGCACGCCGATGCCGGTGATGCCGATCTGCACCGTCGACAGGAACTTGGTGGGGTTGTCATGCAGGTCCATCGCGGCCTGCGCGCCGCCTTCGCCGCTTTCCACCATCACCTGGAGCCGGGCCTTGCGGCTGGCGGTGAGTGCCATCTCCGACATTGCGAACAGGCCGTTGAGAAGGATGAGGAAGAGAACGAGAGCAGTGTCCATCTAAGGCGCCAGGCCCGGAAATACCGAGGCGGCGCGGGGTCGAAAACGAAGCCCGGGAGACTAGCAGATGGCCGTGACGGCGCCCATCGCATATTCCCTGGGGCCACGCCCGGCCCCGGGGGCTACTTCAATGCTGCCTCGCAGCGGTCGGCCACGGTGCGGATGGCATCGGCCTGATCGAAGTCGCGGTACTTGACCGCGAACTGCTGCGCCTTGTCCCTCAGCGAGGCGTCAGCCAGCGCCCGCTTGATCAGCCGAGGGAACTGGCCTGCTGCCGCTTCGGGAATCGACACCGCCACGCCCAGCGTCTCGACGCTGCGCGCGAACATCGTCTGCTCGAGTTGCTGCGGAAACATCAGCACCGGTTTGCCGGCGAGCAGCATGGCCGCCGTCGTGCTCAGGCCGGCATGCAGCACGGCGACGTCGCAGGTCTGGCGCGCCTGCTCAATGTCCAGCGGCTGACTCGAGATCGCGAAATGGTCGCTGCTGAACTTGTCGATGGTGCGCCGGGAAACGCCCGGGATGTGCACGAGCACGCTGGCGTCGAGCTGGCTCAGCACCGTCAACAG
>SEEY01001084.1 GCA_004211235.1 Rubrivivax sp. | reverse complement strand
TGCCGGCCGCCCCGTGCGCCACGACACGCCGCGCCGCTGGAGTGTGGCGGGTGCGCTGGTCGGCCTCGTCGGCGCCCTCGTCTTCTTCGCGCCGGCGAGCTGGCTGGCGCGCGCACTCGCCTCGGCGACGGCCGACCACCTGCTCATCGTCGACACCCGCGGGAGTGTCTGGAACGGCTCGGGCGTCGTCGTGCTGACGGGCGGCGCCGGCGCGCGCGATGCGGCCTCGCTGCCCGGGCGACTGCACTGGAAGATGGCCGTCAAGGGCCTGGGCCTGCAACTCGCCGCGCGCCAGGACTGCTGCCTGAATGGCGAACTGCTGCTCGGCATCAGGCCCGGCCTGGGCAGGCTGGAGATCAGCGTCGACAACCGTGCCGACTGGCTGGCCCGCCTGCCCGCAGGGCTGCTGGCGGGCCTGGGCACACCCTGGAACACGCTGCAGCTCGGCGGCTCGCTGCGGCTGTCGGCCAACGAGTTCCGGCTCGAATCCGTGCAGGGCCGCTGGCGCCAGTTTGGCGACCTGCAGCTCGACCTGCTGAACCTGTCGTCGCGCGTGTCCACCATCGCGCCGCTGGGCAGCTACCGGCTCAATCTGAATGCCGACGCGGCCAACCCCGGGGTCAGCACGCTGCGCCTGTCGACGCTGGAAGGCGCGCTGCAGCTCAGCGGCGTCGGCACCGTGAGCCCGGGCGGCAAGAGCCGTTTCACCGGCGAGGCCGGCGCTGCGCCGGGCCGCGAGGAAGCGCTGAACAACCTGCTGAACATCATCGGGCGCCGCCAGGGCGCGCGCTCCGTCTTGACGATCGGATGATCATGAATCTCCACCGCACCGCCACCGCGCTTGCCGCCTTGCTGCTGGCCACCGGCAGCGCGTTCGCGCAGCCCGACAACGCCAGCGTGCAGCGCGCCCGCCCCAGCTCAGGCAAGGGGCCCGCTGTGCGGGCCAGCTCGCCGGTCACGTTGAACTTCGTCAACGCCGACATCGAGGCCGTGACCCGCGCCATCGGCGTCATGATGAACCGCCAGATCATCATCGACCCGCGCGTGAAGGGTTCGATCACCGTCTACAGCGAGCAGCCGGTGTCCGTGGCCGAGGCCTACCGCAACTACCTCGCGGCGCTGCGCGGCCTGAACTTCACCGTGGTCGAGGCGGCGGGCCTGCTCAAGGTGCTGCCCGAGGCCGATGCCAAGC
>SEEY01001083.1 GCA_004211235.1 Rubrivivax sp. | reverse complement strand
TGCGGTGCAGCGGCAGGCGCCCACCGGCGACGACAAGACCGCGCGCGCGGCCATCGCGGAACTGCTGGCAAGACCGCTGACGCCGGACTCGGCCGTGCGCATCGCGCTGGCCAACAACCCGGGCCTGCAGGCCGCGCTCGCCGGGCTGGGCGTGGCCGAGGCCGACCTGGTGCAGGCCGGCCGCTTGCGCAACCCGGGGTTTTCATACGGTCGCCTGCGGGGTGGCGAGGACATCGAGATCGAGCGCAGCATCATGTTCGACTTCGTCGGGCTGCTGACCCTGCCGCTGCGCAGCGGTATCGAAAGCCGGCGCTTCGAGCAGGCCAAGCTGCAGGCCGCGAGCCAGGCGGTGCAGCTGGCCATGGAAACCCGCAAGGCCTGGTTCAACGCCGTGGCCGCGCGGCAGGCGGTGGAATTCGCAGGCCAGGTCGCCACCGCCGCGGAAGCGGGCGCCGAGCTTGCGCAGCGCTTGCGCCGGGTCGGCAACTGGAGCCGGCTGGACCAGGTGCGGGAGCAGGCTTTCCATGCGGACGCCACCGCGCAACTGGCGCGCGCCCGTCACCAGGCCACTGCCGCGCGGGAGCAGTTGACCCGCCTCCTGGGGATCTGGGGCGCCGACGCCGGCTACCAGCTTCCGGACCGGCTGCCCGGCCTGCCGGAAACGCCGGTCGACGCCGCCGGCATCGAGTCGCGCGCGATGGCGCAGCGGCTTGACGTGCAGATGGCCAGGCGCAATGCCGAAGCCACGGCCAGCGCGCTGGGCCTGAGCCGGGCCACCGGCGTCATCAACGTGTTCGACGCCGGCTATGCCAACAAGAGCGAGACCGGCAACCCGCGGTCGAACGGCTACGAGAATTCCCCCGAGCTGCCGGTGTTCGACTGGGGCGGCGCGCGTATTGCGCGGGCGGAAGCGACTTATATGGAGGCGGTTCACCGCACCGCCGACATCGCGGTCCGGGCGCGTTCGGAAGTGCGCGAGGCCTACTCGGCCTACCGCACCAGCCACGACATCGCCCGTCATTACCGCGACGAGGTGGTGCCCCTGCGCAAGCAGATTTCCGATGAAGTCCTGCTGCGCTACAACGGCATGCTTGCCAGCGTGTTCGAACTGCTGGCCGACGCCCGCGACCAGGTCGGCAGCGTCAATGCCGCCATCGACGCGCAACGGGACTTCTGGATCGCCGAGACCAGCC
>SEEY01001082.1 GCA_004211235.1 Rubrivivax sp. | reverse complement strand
AGCAGCAGCCAGGCGTTCGTGACCTCGGCGACCAGGCTCAGCCGCGTGCTTTGCTGCGTCTCCTCCTGGGCGAGGTAACGCGCCAGTGCCGCACCCTCCAAGCTGGCGAGGCGGTTGAACAGGTCGATCTCGTAGCTGGCCAGGCCAAGGTTGACGGCGTAGCTGCTGGCCGTGGCGCCGCCGGTTCGCTGGCGAGTGGCCGACGCGCCGGCGTTGAGGTCGGGGAGGCGGTCGGCCTCGGTGATGCGGTACTGGGCACGCACCCGCTCCACGGCCGCGGCGCTGGCGCGAAGGCTCCGGTTTTCCAGCAGCGCGATGCCGACGACCTTGCGCAGCCGCGCGTCCGCGAAGAAGCCGTCCCATTCGTTGGCCGTGTCGACGCGGATGTCGATGGGCGTCATGCCCAGCCGGAAGTCGTGGCGCAATTGCGGCTCGGGCTTGCCTGCCGGCGGCACGAGGCTGCCGCAGCCGGCCAGCAGCAGGCTGCCTGCGGCGATGACGGTCAGTGGGATGCGCTTCATGCCTGCGCCTCCTTCGCGGGTGCCGCCGGGTCGGGCTTGCGCCGCGTGAAGCGCCGCTTCACCCACAGGTAGAACAGCGGCACGAAGAAGATGCCCAGCGCCGTGGCGCTGGCCATGCCACCCAGCACGCCGAAGCCGATGGCCTTTTGCGAGCCCGAACCGGCGCCGCTGGAATAGGCCAGCGGCAGCACGCCCATCATGAAGGCCAGCGACGTCATCAGGATGGGCCGCAGGCGCTGGCGGCTGGCCAGCAGCACGGCGTCCATCAGGTCCATGCCGCGGGCCATCAGCGTCTGCGCGAACTCGACGATCAGGATGGCGTTCTTCGCCGACAGGCCCACCGTCGTCAGCAGGCCGACCTGGAAGAACACGTCGTTGTTCTGCCCGCCCAGGTGGCTGGCGATCAGCGCGCCGAAGATGCCGAGCGGCACGACCAGCATCACGCTGAACGGCACCGACCAGCTCTCGTACAGGGCGGCCAGGCACAGGAAGATGAACAGCACCGAGACGGCATAGAGCAGCGGCGCCTGGTCGCCCGAGAGGCGCTCCTGGTAGCTGCGGCCCGACCATTCGTAGCCGATGCCCGGTGGCATCTCGGCCAGCACCTGCTCCATCGCCTTCATGGCCGCGCCGGAGCTGACGCCCGGCGGCACGTCGGCCTGGATCTCGTAGGC
>SEEY01001081.1 GCA_004211235.1 Rubrivivax sp. | reverse complement strand
TTCGACGGCAGCACCTCGATGGTGTCGCCCGCCTTCACCGCGCCATGGGCGATGCGGCCCCACAGCACGCGCGGTTGGAAGCCGGTGCCGGCGGATTGGTAGGCGTCCTTCTGCACGTATTGCACGGGCAGGGACAGCGGAGCGTCCGCGCGTTCGCTCAGCGTGGGCAGGCGCTCCAGCACCTGCAGCAGCGATTCGCCGTTCCACCAGGGCGCGTCCAATGGCTGGGTGACGTTGTCGCCGCGCAGCGCGCTGACCGGCACGGTGGCAGCCACGTTCAAGCCGGCGGCGGCGGCGAACTTGTCGAGCGCCTTCTTCACCTTCTCGAAGCCCGCGCCAGCGTCGGCCAGCGCGTCGATCTTGTTGATGGCGAAGACGATGCTCGGCACGCGCAGCAGCTGCGCTAGCAGCGAGTGGCGACGGGTCTGCGGCAGCAGCGTCACTTCGGCTTCGTTCAGGTCCAGCTTGCTGATGTCCACCAGCACGACGGCGGCATCGCTGCCGGCGGCGGCCGTGACCATGTTGCGCGTGTACTGTTCATGGCCGGGGGCATCGGCAATGATGAACTTGCGCGTCTTGGTGGCGAAGTAGCGGTAGGCCACGTCGATGGTGATGCCTTGCTCGCGCTCGGCTTCCAGGCCATCGGTCAGCAGGCTCAGGTCGATGGGGCGGCCGGCGGCGCGGCGCTCAAGTGTGTCCAGTTGGTCGGCCAGGATGGCCTGGCCGTCGAACAGCAAGCGGCCGATCAGCGTGCTCTTGCCGTCGTCCACGGACCCGGCGGTTAGGAATCGCAACGCTTTCATCAGAAGTAGCCCTCTTTCTTGCGCTTCTCCATGGAAGCTTCACTGGTGCGGTCGTCCATGCGTGTGGCGCCGCGCTCACTCACGGTCACGGTCAGCGTCTCGGCCACGACCTCGCTTGCGTTGGCGGCGGGGCTCTCGACCGGGCAGGTGCAGGTCATGTCGCCCACGGTGCGGAAGCGCACTGTGGCCGTCTCGACGGTCTCGCCCTCTTCCGGCGGTGTCACGTCGGTCAGCGGCACCAGCAGGCCCTTGCGGCGGATGACCTGGCGCTCGTGCGCGAAGTACATCTGCGGCAGCGGGATGTTCTCGCGGGCGATGTAGAGCCACACGTCCAGCTCGGTCCAGTTGCTGATGGGGAAGCAGCGGAAGTGCTCGCCCGGGCGGATGCGCGT
>SEEY01001080.1 GCA_004211235.1 Rubrivivax sp. | reverse complement strand
GTCAGCATGCCCAGCGCCAGCACGTCGACCTTCATCAGCTTGAGTTCGTCGATGTCGTCCTTGTCCCACTGGATGACGCTGCGCTTTTCCATCGTCGCGTTCTCGATGGGCACCAGGCGCTCCAGCGGCCCCTCGGTCAGCACGAAGCCGCCGACATGCTGGGAGAGGTGGCGCGGCAGGCCGTTGAGCTGGCGCGCCAGCGTGATGAGCTGCAGCAGGCGCGGGTCGTCCTCGCTCAAGCCCAGCAGGCCCAGGCGCTGCAGCAGCGCCTCGCGGTGGTCGTCGGGGAAGACGTCGAACACCCAGCCGCTGTGGTCGTTGCGCATGATCTCCAGCTGGTCTTCGCTGAAGCCCAGCGCCTTGCCGACGTCGCGGATGGCGCTGCGCGGGCGGTAGCTGATGACGACGGCGGTGAGCGCGGCGCGGTCGCGGCCGTATTTGTCGTAGAGATGCTGGATGACGAGTTCGCGCCGGTCGTGCTCGAAGTCGACGTCGATGTCGGGCGGCTCGTTGCGCTCCTTGCTGATGAAGCGCTCGAACAGCAACGTGCTTTCGTCCGGGCTGACGGAGGTGACGTGCAGGCAGTAGCACACGACGCTGTTGGCCGCGGAGCCGCGCCCCTGGCAGAGGATATCGAGGCTGCGGGCGTACTCGACGATGTCGGCCACGGTCAGGAAGTAGTGCTCGTACTTCAGCTCCTGGATCAGCGCGAGTTCGTTTTCGATGCGGCGCTGGTGGTGTTCGGGGATGCCGTCGGGCCAGCGCGCACGGGCGCCGGCATAGGTACGTTCGCGCAGGTGCTGGGTGGCGGTGCGGCCTGCGGGCACGACCTCGCTGGGGTACTGGTAGCTGATCTCGGTGAGCTGGAAGGTGCAGCGCTCGGCCACGTTCAGCGTCTCGGCCATCAGCTCCACGGGGCAGAGCTGGGAGATGCGCGTGCGGCTGCGCAGGTGCCGCTCGGCGTTGGGCTGCAGGTCGAAACCGCAGTCGGCCACGGGCCGGTTCATCCGCGTGGCCGTCATCACGTCCTGCAGCGCCTTGCGCGAGCGCACGTGGAAGTGCACGTCGCCCGCGGCGACCAGCGGCAGGGCGGTGGCTTCGGACAACGCCTGCAGCCGCTGCAGCCAGGCCGCGTCGCCGGCCTCGCGCAGCAGTTCCACGGCCAGCCAGGCGCGGCCGGTGAAGTGCTGCAGTGC
>SEEY01001079.1 GCA_004211235.1 Rubrivivax sp. | reverse complement strand
GCATCAGCCGCGCGCCGCTCGGCAGCAGGCCGACCTGGCCCTGGGCGCCGACATTGCCGAGGCGCGCGGTGTCGAGCGCGGCATCGACGCGCAGTGCCTGCCCGGCGAAGTCGCCACGCAGGCGCAGCTGTTTCAGGTCCAGCTGGGTGGTGCGCCCGCCCACCGGCAGGCTGACATCGCCACGCTTGCGCTCGACCTGGAAGAAACCCGACGCCGTCTCGCCCAGCGTGAAGTTCCAGCCGGCGTCCAGCACCAGGTCGGTGGTGACCGGCAGCTCGGCCTTGGCGATGCGCTTGTACAGCGCCAGCAGGTGGCCGACGTCGAGCGCGGTGATCGTGCCCTGCGAGCGAATCGCGCCATCGTTGCGGTAGTCGAGGCTGTTCAGGTTGACCTGCGCCTTCTCCACCTCCAGCCGGGTGGCCCCCAGCGTGACCTCGCCCGGCGCATAGTGGACGGCGAGCGGCTGCTGCATCTGCAGGCGCGGCACCCCGCGGTTTTCCAGTGTGCGCACGGTGCCGTCCCATGCCAGTCCGGCAGGGAGTTGCTGCAGCTTGCCGGCGGCGGCCAGTGTCAGCGCCAGTGCTTCGCCGCTGAACTTGCCGTTGGCCTGCAGGTTGACCATGTGGCTGGCATAGGTGCCGTCGATGTCGCCGCGCACCTCGTCGAGCTGCAGGTCGGCGGCGCGCACGCCCTGCGCCTGCAGCGCCAGCTTGACCTGCGCCTGCGGGTCCGAGCCGGGTATGCCGCGGACATCGGCCTTGCTGGCGATGCGGGCGGCCCGGTAGTCGCCGAAGACCAGCCGCTCGCCCTGGATGTCGGCCTGCACCAGCGGGCGTTCCAGCGTGCCGGCAAGCTGGCCTTTCGCACTGAGCACGCCGGCCAGGCCGAAGCCCAGGCGGTCGATGGCCGGCGCGTCGATGGAAAACACCAGCTGCTTGCCGGGCGCGCCGAAACCGCCCTTCACCACGGCCTGGTTGCCGGCGACAGACAGGGTGATGTCGCTGTCGTTGACCTGCTTGCCCGCCAGCTGCAGCGTGCCGGCGCCGCTCATCGGCAGCTTGTCGTAGCTGCTGTCCGTGATGTCGAAGCGCACATCCGCCTGCAGCTCGGGCGCGAGCTTGCCGCTGGCGGCAAAGCGCATGTTGATGTCGGCTTCAGGGATCGTGGCCGGCTTGGCCGGCGGGGCGCCCTTGCGG
>SEEY01000278.1 GCA_004211235.1 Rubrivivax sp. | reverse complement strand
GCTCGGCGATGCGTTTCCGGCAATGCTCGCCGACGTGCGCCGCGCATCCGACGCCTTCGAGCGCGGCGACTTCGACGACGCGCTGACCCTCAGCCTCGCCGTGCTGCAGCGCTGCCCCCAGCTCGGCCGAGCCCATGCCATCGCCGCCAAGGCGCTGGAGTCGCAGCGCTTTCGCATCGACATCCACCGCGCCGGCTACGAGCGCCGCTTCAAGGCGACGCCCATGCCCGTCGTGCCCGGCATCGAGCGCTACGTGCTGAACTGGCACGATCTGTCGCCGCGGCACCAGAAGCGCGTCGCCCTGTCCGTCGCGCCATGGAAGGCCTTCATCCCGGTGCTGGTGGAGAGCGGCGCCACGCACTTCATCAAGCCGATGTGGATGCGCCTGTCCGAAACGCCGCAAGCCCATGCGCTGAAAGATGCCCGCATCGACTACGACTCGCGGCTGTGGGACGACGTGCGCGGCATGGGCGGCTACTTCACGGTCACCGGCATCGAGGATGTGGAGCGGACGATCTTCGACAAGTACAACACCGTGCTCCACGAGCTGACCCACCAGGTGCACGGCGTGCTGACGGCCGACGCGGCGCGCGACATCGAGGCGCACTACCAGCAGGCCAAGGCGCGCGATGCGAAGACTAGCGAGGGCTTCCTGTCGCGCTACGCCGGCGGTTCGGTGTGGGAGTACTTCGCCGAAGGGGCCAACGCCGAGCTTTCGCCCCGGCGCGACGACTACGACGGCCGCGAGATCGTGCGCGAGCGCCTCATCGAACGCGACCCGGCGCTGCGCGCGCTGGTGCTGCGCTTCTTCGCCCAGCGGGACACGCGTGCCAGCCTGCCCATCGCTCTCGTCAACGCCGGCAACCAGAAGCTCGAAGACGGCAAGCTGGCGGATGCGACGGCGTTGTTCGAACGCGCGCTCAAGCTGGCGCCCGATGACGAGGCGGCCCTCGGCGCGCGGCTGTACGCCTTCGCGCTCGAAGGCAATGCCGCCCGAGCGCTGTCCGCCCGGGCGCTGGGGCAGCACCCGCACAGCGGCGCGCTGCATGTGGTGGCGGCCGATGCCCTCTGGCATGGCGGCGCGCCGCTGGCGACCGAGGTCGTGCCGGCCCTGGCCGCCGCCCGCGACACGCTGCAGGGCGAGGACCGTTTCCGCGTCGACCTCGCGCTGGCCGACCATCATCGCCGCCTCGGCAACGTGCCGCAGGCCCTCGCCGCCTACGACGCGGTGCTTGCCTACCAGGGTGACCAGCCGGAGGCGCTGTGGGGCCGCGCCGCCACGCTGGCGCTGGCGGGCCGCTGGGATGAGGCCTTCGCGCAGTACGAGGCGGTGCTCCGCCTGCGCACCGGCCTGCTGCCGCTGCGCCGCGACTACGCGCTGGACCTGCTGCGCGCCGGCCGCATCGAGCCCGCGCGCGCCCAACTCAAGGAAGCCCTGATCCTCGACGCGCACGATCCCGACACGCTCGCCCTGCAGGCCTGGCTGACCTTGCTGGACGGCGACGCGCCGGCTGCGCAGCGCGGTGCCGAGCAGGCGCTGGCGCTGGGCCCCTGGAGCGACATGGCCGCCATCGTGCAAGCCGGTGCGCTGCAGGCTCAGGGCAAACCTGACGAAGCGCGGGCGGCGCTGGCGCCACTGCGCCAGCGCGTCGCGGCCAACACGCCGCCGCGCTATGTGCACCGGCCCGACAAGTCCGCGTGGTTCTCGGTGCATCAGTTGCCGGCGAGCGAGCGCCGCGTCATGGAGCTGCTCGTCAAGTGAGGGCATTCCTGCAGCGGCTGGAGGCGGCCCACCTCAATGGCCTGAGCGTCGCGCTGGGCGTCGCGGCGACCCACCTCGTCGTCGCCGCGCTGTTCGGCGAGACGGCCGGCCTGGCGGCTGTGGGCGGCGCCGTCTGCGCCAGCCTGCCGGACGTGCCGAATCCGCCGCAGCGCGTGCTGCCGCGTGTGTTGCCGGCCGTGTTCGCCGCGGCCCTGGTGACGTTGCTCGTCGGCATGGCTGACGGCTCGCTCACGGCGACCCTCGCCCTCATCGCCGCCATCACCTTCGTGTCGCTGATGACGCTGGCCTGGGGCCTGCGCGCCGGACCGCTGTCCTTCTCGCCCGTGCTCGCCATGGTGTTCGCCATGGCCTGGGATCGCACGGCCGGCGCCGCGCTGCCCTGGGAGCATGCGCTCTGGGTCGGCCTCGGCGGCTGCGTCTACGCCGGCTGGGCGCGCATGGCCGCGGTCGTGCTGCGCCACCGGCTGCGCGAGCTGGCGCTGGTGAACGCGCTGCACGCCACCGCGCAACGCGTGCGCTCACGTGCCCAGCGCATCGCCCTGGCGGTGGGTGCGGACGAGGCCCGCATCCGTGCCTCCATCGCCGACGACGTCGTGCTGGCCGATGCGCTGCAGGCGGCGCGCGACCAGGTCTTCGCGGCGCGCCGTTCGCCGCGCAGCCGCCGGCAGACCGATCTCGTGCTCGGTCTCGTCGAGCTGCGCGACCTGCTGCTCGCGAGCCGCCTCGACACCGAGCTGCTGGGGCAGGACTTCCCCGGCCGCCAGTGGCGTGCCGCGCTGGCCGACACGCTGCGCCACCTGGCCGAGGTGCTGGCGGCGCTGGCCGACACGCTCGCCTGCGGCAGGCCGCTGCCGGAGGTGTCGGCCGAGGCCTGGCGCGCACGGCTGGCCGCGCGCCTGGCGGAGGTCAGCGCGCCCGCCGGCGACTCGCGCGGTCATCTGGTGTCGGCGCTGCAGTCCCGCGTCGGGCACATGATGGACGACGTCTGCGCGATGGTGGCGCGCCAGGCCAACACGGAGGACGTGGACAGCCCGTGGACGCTCGAGCGGCTGGCGCCCTTCCTCTCCCCCGAGGGCTGGCCGTTGACCGCGCTGAAGCCTCACCTGACCCTGCAGTCGAGCGTCATGCGCCATGCGCTGCGCTCGGCGCTGGCGCTGTCGTTCGCCTACGGGCTGGGCGCCGCGCTGCCGTGGGCGGCGCATCCGTTCTGGCTGATGCTGAGCGTTGCGGTCGTGCTGCGCGGCAACCTGGAGCAGACGCTGGCGCGCCGCAACGGCCGCATCGTCGGCACCGTGCAGGGCTGCCTGCTCGTCATGCTGCTGGCCCATGTGCACTGGGTGCCGGGCTTGAGCGTGGCCTTCATCGCCGCCGTCGGCACGGCCCATGCCTACGTGAACCGCCGCTACCAGATCGCCGCGACGGCCGCCACGCTGATGGCGTTGCTGCAGCCGCTGATGCTCGACCCGACCAGCGACCCGGCCATCGCCGAGCGCCTGGCCGACACCGTCATCGGCGCCGGCCTGGCCTGGTTGTTCAGCTTCGTGCTGCCGAGCTGGGAGCGGGCGGTGGTGCCACGCGTGGCCGAGCAGCTGCGTGCTGCGTTGGCGCGGCATGCCGGCAACATGCTGCAGTGGCGGCCGAGCAGCGACGCGCAGCTGGCCCAGCGCATCTCGCGCCAGCAGGCCTACACGGCACTGGCGGCCCTGGCGGCGGCGGCGCAGCGCACGCGTGTCGAACCCGAAAGCGTGCGCCTGCCCGATGCCGAGATCGAGGCGGCCCTGAGCCATGGCTACCGGCTGATGGCCTTGCTGGGCGCCGTGCAGCACCAGGTGCAGCGCCGCGCCGGCCATCTGGACGCCGCCCGCGCCGAGACCGCACTGCCGCTGGCCCGCACCGCCTGCGTCGACGTGCTGAACGGCGCCCCCATGACCGGCACCGACCCCGCCGACATTCCCGACGCCGATGCCGGCGCCTGGCCCGAGCACCTCGGCCAGCAGGACCTGACGCCCTGGCTGCTGCGCCGGCTGCGGTTGTGCCGCCATGAGGCGCGCGAGTTCATCGTTGCGCTGGAGCGGCTGCTGGCGCCGCGAACCCGCCCGCCACGCTGACCACCCGCGGTTTAATGTGCACCCAGTGATCGCGCGCAGAGCGCAGGAGGAATTGACATGAGCATCCAGACCCGAGCCGCCGTTGCCTGGAAGGCCGGCGCTCCGCTGAGCATCGAGACGCTGGACCTGGAAGGGCCGAAGGACGGCGAAGTCCTGGTCGAAGTGAAGGCCACCGGCATCTGCCACACCGACGACTTCACGTTGTCCGGCGCCGATCCGGAAGGCCTGTTCCCGGCCGTGCTGGGCCACGAGGGCGCGGGCGTGGTGCTGGAGAGCAAGGTGCCGTGGCTCAAGGCGGGTGACCATGTCATTCCGCTGTACACGCCCGAATGCCGCGAGTGCAAGTTCTGCCTGAGCCGCAAGACGAATCTCTGCCAGTCGATCCGCGCCACGCAGGGCAAGGGGTTGATGCCCAACGGCACATCGCGCTTCTCGCTGAACGGCGAGCCCATCTTTCACTACATGGGTACGAGCACCTTCGCCAACCACATCGTCGTGCCGGGCATCGCGCTGGCCAAGATCCGGCCGGACGCGCCCTTCGACAAGGTCTGCTACATCGGCTGCGGCGTGACCACCGGCGTCGGTGCCGTGCTGTTCACGGCCAAGGTGGAGGCGGGCGCGAATGTCGTCGTTTTCGGCCTGGGTGGCATCGGCCTGAACGTGATCCAGGGCGCCAAGATGGTGGGCGCCAACAAGATCATCGGCGTGGACATCAACCCGGGCCGCGAGGCGATGGCGCGGCAGTTCGGCATGACGGATTTCGTGAATCCGAAGGACGTGCCCAACGTCGTCGATGCGATCGTGCAGCTGACCGATGGCGGGGCGGACTACTCGTTCGAATGCGTCGGCAATGTGCAGCTGATGCGGCAGGCGCTGGAGTGCACACACAAGGGCTGGGGTCGTTCGATCATCATCGGCGTGGCACCGGCGGGTGCCGAGATTTCGACGCGGCCGTTCCAGCTGGTGACGGGTCGTCACTGGGAAGGCTCGGCGTTCGGTGGTGCGCGTGGCCGCACGGACGTGCCCAAGATCGTCGACTGGTACATGGACGGCAAGCTGCGCATCGATGAACTGATCACGCACAAGCTGAAGCTGGAGCAGATCAACGAAGGGTTTGAGTTGATGCGGCGGGGGGAGTCGATTCGGTCGGTGGTGGAGTTCTGATTTTTTGGTTTGGGTTGGTTGGCCTGCGGGAGCGGGTGGGTGATCGCTGCATTGCCGGGAGTCCCGCCCGGCGGCGGGGTAACTTTCTTCTGCGGGGCCAGAAGAAAGTCACCAAAGAAGAGGCCCTGAACCGCACTCGACCGCGGCGCCGCCAGCAGCGGCGCGCGAAAACGATCAGGGGCATTGCGGGCAGACGCGAACCGCTGCGCTCTCGCTGCTGTCCTTGTGACGAGCGTCATAGCTCCCCCCTTCACGCCGCTTAACGCCGGCTGCACGCCGGGCTCATCAGCAATACCGCGTCGCTGGGGCGACGGTCCATTGGTTCGGGTAGTAGGTTGGGGTGAGCGCAGCGAACCCCAACATCGAGCGGTGCCATGCTTGTTGGGGATCAAACAGCCGTCGCGTCGCTCGAGCGACGCTGCCTTTGGCATTGCTGGTGAGCCCGGCGTGCAGCCGCGCGTTAAGCGGGCCGGCGGTGCGATGAATGGCGGTGGTGACAAAGACAGCAGCGAGAGCGCAGCGGCTCGCGTCTGCCCGCAATGCCCCTGATCGTTTTCGCGCGCCGCTCATCGCGGCGCCGCGGTCGAGTGCGGTTCAGGGCCTCTTCTTTGGTGACTTTCTTCTGGCCCCGCAGAAGAAAGTTACCCGGCCGCCGGGACGGACTCCCGGCAATGCAGCGAGCCGACACCCGACTTCGCAGGAGGCGCCTCGTTCACCCCCCAAGCTTTGCAATCCATGTGGGAACCCACACCCCCGC
>SEEY01000277.1 GCA_004211235.1 Rubrivivax sp. | reverse complement strand
TGCTGATGCCGGTCACCAAGCTGTGGGCCTGGCTGCGCATGGCGTCCGGCACGCGCCGCGTGCCGGACGCCATGCGCAGCCAGGCCCACAGCTTGGTGACCGGCATCAGCACCATCGTGATGACGGTGGTGATGACCATGACGACGCCGACGCCGAACCACTGGTCCGTCACATAGGCCAGCACGCCGAGCGTGACGACCCAGCGGTAGAAGAAGGCCAGCGCGCCGTAGCCGGTGAACCACAGGCGCTCGTGGCGGTCCTGTGCGGGCTCGACATGCTCGCGCACGCCGAACAGGTATTTGGCGCCGTAGTGCAGCCACTGCGCCTGGGCCTTCTGGTAGAGGTTGGGCATCTCCACCAGGTCGCTGAGGATGTAGTACGCGTCGTAGCGCAGCAGCGGATTGCCGTTGAACAGCAGGCTGGACAGCGAGCCGACGATCATCACGTTGAAGGCCATGCTGTGCACGGCGCCGTCCGCCGTGGCGGCCCAGACGACGCAGGCGAGCGACGCCATGAAGAGCTCGGCCAGCATGCCCGCGGCGCCGACGTAGGCGCGCTGCCACTTGTTGCGCAGGCCCCAGCTCGCGGAGGCGTCCACATAGGGCAGCGGCGCGAGCACCAGCACCATGATGCCGAAGGTGGGCACCTGGCCGCCGTAGCGCTTGCAGACGAAGGCATGCGCCAGCTCGTGCACCACCTTCACCATCGTGGTGGCGAGGTAGAGCCAGGGCAGGTTGGACAGCGACAGCAGGCCCTCGCTGCCGCCGCTGATCGCGCCGTGGTGCTCGAAGGCGGTGCTGGCGCCCCAGCACACCGCGGCCAGCCACACGAGGCCGGCGACGCGGCCGGTGCAGGCGTGGATGAAGGGGATGATTTTGTCGAGGTACTTGTCCAGCCCGAACAGCGGGAAGCGCCAGTACATGAAGGACAGCAGCTTGCCAATGAACTCGCGCGAGCGCTGGCGCTGCAGGCGCTCGGAGATGGCGTCGGCGTGGGGCTGCTCCTTGAAATGGAGCAGGCTGGAGAGGTGCAGCTGCGACAGCAGCCTGACCACTTCCTCCTGGCCGGGCGTGCCTTCGGGGTGGCGTTTGGCGAGGTCTTGCCAGGCCTGGTCGACGGTGCGTTCGCCGTCGAGGGCGCGCAGGAATTCGTAGGCCTGCGGGGTGACGCGGTAGAAGCGATGCGAGTAGCCATCCTCCAGCAGCACCCAGGCCTGGCCACGGTAGCGCTGGGCCTGGGCTTCGACCGTGGGCAGCAGGCAGACGCGGGTCTGGGCGACCTGGTACCAGCTGTCGGAGAGGGTGCCTTGGGTCACGTTGCCGCTCCACCGGTGGGCGACTGGAGAGTACCGTGCCGGGATTTCGCCCCGGCGGGCGAGTCACCTTCTGGTCCGCCAGAAAGTAACCAAAGAGCTCCCCCCTGACCGCCCCGCCCCTGCGCTTCGCTTCGGGGTTCCCTGCGCTGCTCAGGCCTTAAAGCCCCGCGCAGAACTCCCTTCGCTACGCTGCGGTCAAACAGCTGCGCGGAGTCAGTTCTTGATGCGCGCTGCGCGCGCGGCTTCAAGTCCTTCCGCTGCTCGGCGTGGCTAAAAGGGGGCATACGAAATACGTCCACCGGACGGACTTCGGGCTTGACTTTTGGCTGTGGGGCTGTTGGCTGTTCGGCTGTTCCCTCACACCCCTTTGGAGGAGCCGAGAAGCGCAGCAGCCCGAGGCGCGCGCGCAGCGCGCTTCGTTGACTGACTTCGCGCGGTTGTCTGAACGAAGCGTAGCGAAGTGAGTTCCGCGCGTGCCTCGGGCTGCGAGCATCGCAGGGGACCCGCAGCGAAGCGGAGGGCGACGGAGCAGGGGCGACTTTTTGCCTTCTTTTTGGTCGCTCAAAAAGAAGGTCGCCCGCCGGGGCGACGTCCCGGCTGGGCCTGGCCACTAAGCCGTCGATGGAAGAGCACAAGGCAAACATTCCATCACCACCACAACCACAACCGCAGCTGATCCACCGCCCGATGCGTCAGCACCCAGATGATCCGCCTCGGCCCCGCATCCACCCGCGCATTGCCGCTCATGCCCGGCCGCCACCAGTCCGCCGGCGCCGAGAGCAGCTCGGCGCGGACCATGAACTGGTTGCCCTCCTGCCCCTTGATCTGCGCCACCGGAATCACCGACAGCACCCGCAGCGGAATCTTCTCGTCGGGTCGCGTCATCAGGCTCAGCTCACCAGCAGCGCCCGACTTCAGCTGCGCCGCATCCCGCTCCGGGACCTGCAGCGTCGCGTACAGCTTCTCGACGCGGGCGATGCGGTAGAGCTTGTCGCCCTTGCGTACCGGCGCGCCCTGCAGCTCGCGCTTCTCGCCCTCGACGACGACGCCGTCGAAAGGCGCACGGTTGGCGGCCAGCTCGATCAGCTCGACCGTGCGCGCCAGCCGCGCCTGGGCCTGGGCGGTCCGCGCGTTGCCCACTTCCGACTCGGCCAGCGCCCCGGCCGCGCGCGCCTTGTCGGCCTCGGCCGTGTAGCGCTGTACCTCGGCGCGTGCGTCGGCCACCTGGTTCTGCAGGTCGCGCACGTCGAGCTGGGCGAGCACCTCGCCTTCCTTGACGTTCTGGCCGGCACTGACGAAGGCTTCGTCGACGCGGCCGTCGAACTGCGCCGACAGGATGCGCGTGCTGTCCGTGGCCAGCTGGGCGCTGGCGCCGACGCGGTAGTCCCAATCGACGAACAGCGCCACCAGCAGCGCCAGGGCCCCCAGGCCGGCGCCGAGCTTCATGCCGAGATGCTGCGGCCCCAGCCAGAGGCGCGCACGACGACGCAGTTCGTCGTTCGCGCGCAGGGCGAGCGGGCGCTCGCGCCAGTGCAGGCTTTCCAGCCAGGGCAGGGCCACGCGCAGCGCCAGGCGCAGCCGGGCGAGCTGGTCGGCCGGCAGCGGTTCGCCGTCGAACACCATCAGCACGGCCGCGCGCGGCGCGCTGCCGCTGCTGGCCAGTGGCAGCGAGGCGAGGCACGCGTCGCCGAGGGACTGCTGCAGCAGCCGGTGCGCGGGCAGGGCGGGCGCAAGCGGCTTGGCCGCAGCGTCCACCTCGGCCAGCGCCGTGCCGGCGTCCGCGGCCGGCGCGGCGGATTCGAGACGCACGCCTTCGTCATGGTCGAGCGCTTCGTCGAGCGCGCCCTCGGTCAGCACGACGGCATGGGCGTAGCGGTCCAGCTTGTCGCGATGGCTCAGCGCCACCAGACGCAGCGGCGCGCCGGCCTCCGCGCGCCAGCCGAGCGCCACCTGTTGCGCGCCGAGCGTGCTGGCCAGCGCGTTCACCAGCGCCAGCGTCGCCGGCTCGAAGCCGTCGTGGGCTTGAGCGAACAGCACGGCGTCCAGCAACGGCGCCCAGGTCGCCAGTGGTGTGTCGCTCGATATGACCGCGGCAGCGGGCGCTTCGCCGGGCGTCGGCAGGTCGGCCACCAGCTGCGCACGCAGCACCAGCTCGTTCAGATGCGGCCGCTCGCGGTCGGGCAGGCACAGCAGCCACAGGTCGTTCGCGGCGCGCTCCGGCCGCACGGCCACCAGCCATTGCGTCGAACCCTGGGCCGAGCGCTGCGGCAGGCTGGCGAAGCCCTGCGTACGGGCGCGCTGGGCGAGGCCGGCGAGGTCGGCCGCGAAGTCGGCACGCAGCGGGTCGGGCGCGGGGTCGCTGGCAGCGGCTTCGTCATGCGCCTCGGCCAGCAGCCGCCAGCCGCCATCGGCCTCGCTGACCCACCAGCCCTGCTGCGCACGCATCAACCTCGCGAGGGCAGCGACCACCTGCACCGCATAGTCCGCCTGGCCGCTGGCGGCGCGCAGCGCATGCAGGGCCAGCACCAGCTCGCGGGCGCTGAAGGTGGGCAGGGCGGTCACAAGGCCGGGTGCGTTCACTTCGTGGCGCCTCCATCGAGCTTGACGCTGCCCTTGCTGCCCGGCGCCAGCCGGCCCGGGTTGCTGAAGCGCACGCGCACCTCGGCCAGGCCGCTGGCGGCGTCGGTCACCGGCGAGATGAAGCTGACGTTGCCGGTCACCGTCTCACCGCTGTCGAGGCTGACGGGCAGGCCCTGGCCCTCCTTCAGCTTGCGTGCCGCCGCCGCGGGGATGTTGACGCGCAGGTGCAGCACCGACGCATCGACCAGCTCCACCAGCGTGTCGCCCGGCTTGGCCCATTCACCGACGTCGATGCCGATCTTCGTGACGACGCCGGCCACCGGTGCGACCAGGCGGCGCTGCGCACGGTCGGTCTCCGCCAGCTGCAGCTCGGCCTTCTCGCGGATCTTTTGCGCCTGCAGCTGCGACAGCCGGCCGCGCGTGGCGATGAAGTCCAGCTCGTTTCGCGCTGCGTCCTCCCGGCTGATGGCGCCGCGGCTGGCGGCGAGCTTGCGGGCGTCCTCGGCCAGTGGTTGCACGACCTTGAGGCGCTCCTCGGTGGCGCGCAGTTCGCTCGCGTCGTCCAGCTGTGTGCGACGGCGCTGTTCTTCCAGCGCCTGGGCGCGTTCGTCCAGCAGGATCAACGCCTGGCCGGCGCCGACCTTCTGGCCGGGCTCCACGGCCACCTTGGCGACGATGCCGGTCACCGGCAGGCTCAGGCTGAGCTTGTGGCGGGCGTGGACGATGCCGACGTAGTCGGCCGCCCTGGCATGGCTCACCAAGCCCAGGAACAAGGCCGCCGAGGCACAGAGGCACAGAGAAAGACGCGCAGCGGGGATGTCCCGGTGGCTGCGCGGCTGTGTCGATACACGAAAAATCATGGTTCTATCCGCACGTCGTAGTCGGAGAGCAGGCTGCCGTCCACCAGTTGCAGCGCCACGCGGGCCAGGGCCCAGCGGCTGGCGCCGTCGATGAGGCGTATGCGGGCGTCGAGCACGTCGGCCTGCAGCCGCAGCAGGCGGCCGCGCGGTGCGATGCCGCTGGCGAACTGCTCGCGCACACCGGCTTCGAGCTGCTGGCGGGAAGCCAGCTCCTCGCGCAGCTGCGTCAGTTCCCGCTCCAGTTCCGCCAGCTGGGCGGCGCGGTTGAAGTAGTCGCTGGCCACGGCCTGGCGGAGCGAATGCACCTCCAGTGACGACTGCTCCACGCGCAGCTGCTGGGCGCGGTACTCGGCCTGGGCGCGGCGGTCGCCGCCCAGCGGCACTTCCACCGCGACGCCGATGGTCCAGTCCGGGTTGCGGCCCTGCGTCGCCTTCTGCGCGGCGTCCAGCGGGCCATAGGTCAGGCTGTTGCTGCTGTAGCTGGCCTGCAGGTCCAGCGCCGGCAGCTTCTTGCTGTAGGCCAGGCGCAACCGGGCGTCGGCCTGCTCGCGCTTGAGCAGGGCCATGCGCAGCGGCGGCCAGGCGGCCTCGACATCGGGCAGGCGCTCGGACAGCGCGGCCAGGTCCCCCGGTGATGGCGGCGCCGTCAGATCGGGCTCTGCCAGCGGCCAGTCGCCGTCCTGCGGCGGCAGATCCAGCAGCACGCGCACCTTGGCCTCGGCCTCGAACAGCGCCTGCTGGCCGCGCGCCAGCTCGGCGCGCCGGGCCGACAGCACCGCTGTCGCTTCGTCCAGCGCACCAGGCGCGAGCCGGCCGCCATCGACGCGGATGCGCACGTCGTCGACCGTCTCACGGGCGTTGTCCAGTGCCTCGCGGCGCAGCGCCTGCGTGCCACGCGCCCGCCAGAGCTGCCAGTAGGTCGACAGCGCATCGCTGCCGATGCGCAGCACCTGCTGGCGGAACTGCCAGGCGCCGATGTCGCGCTCGTAGCGGGCCACGCGCAGGTCGGTCTCGACGACATCGCGCCCCGCACCGCGCAGCAGCGGCTGGCGCAGCGACAGCACCAGCGCGCCTGTGC
>SEEY01000276.1 GCA_004211235.1 Rubrivivax sp. | reverse complement strand
CTGCCCCAGGAGGGCGTGAAGTTGCCCGAGAAGTTGGGTGCTGCATGGCCTGAAAAGTTGGGCGATGCATGCCCCGAGAAGTTCGGTGCCGCATGCCCTGAAAAGTTCGGCGAGGCGTGGCCCGAAAAGTTGGGCGCCGCGTGTCCCGAAAAGTTCGGCGAGGCGTGGCCGGAGAAGTTGGGGCTGTAGGGGCTGTTCTGAGCGTTCCAAACCATGTGATCCCTCCTGGGCGGTGAAGTCTGCGAGCCGTTGCGGCTGGTCGATCAATCAGGCAGGCCCGCCTGGCGCAGCGCCGCGAGCAGGTCATCGAGATGGGGCCGCTGCATGGGCGACCACTGCCCGAACTGGCGGACGGAAAAGTTCGGGCAGTCGATGAGGAACTGCTGGGCGAGGGCGCGCGCTTCGGTGATCTCGCCCGTCCGTGCCAACGCTGCGATCTGCAGGCGGCGGGCGGCGTTGAAGCCCGGATTCAGCCGCAGAGCCTTGCCCAGCCAGCCGGCGGACTCGTCATAGCGATGCGCAACGAAGCTGGCCCCGCCGCAGATGGTCAGGTGCCAGAACTGGTGCTGATCGAAGGGGCTCAGGCGCATCGCGCGGTCCAGGCGTTCCAGAGCCTCCTCGGCGCGACCCACGTAGCACAGGGTGGCGGCGCTGCGCGCCCACGCGGCGGCGCAGCTGGGATTGAGCGTGAGGGCCTTGTCGAACAGGTCCAGCGCCTCGTCATGCTGCTTCTGCAGCGACAGCATGTAGCCGGCCACGGACAGTGCCCAGGCGTCACGGGCATCCAGCCGGACGGACTCCAGTGCATGGTCAAGCGCGAGTCGACCTTCCTGGCCGTCTTCACTGGACAGGCCATCGAACTGCCGCAGGCTGTACCACCAGGCCAGATGGGCGTGGGCCTGTGAGTAGCCCGGGTCCAGCGCGACGGCACGCATCAGCATGCGGCCCGCGGCGTCGAACTCCGGCGTGCCGAGTTTCACCATGCCGGTCAGCGCGCGCAGCACGCAGTCGTAGGCATCGTGGCTGTCCGTCGGGCGGTGGCGGGCCTGGGCAACTTCCTCGTCCTGCACCTGCGGTGCCGCGGCGGCGGCCACCTTGGCAGCGATTTCGGTCTGGAACTCGAACAGGTCATCGACGATGCCATCGAAGGGCTGCTGCCAGATGACTCGCTGGTCGGCCGCGTGAATCAGGCAGACGTGGATGCGCATGTGCGACCCGGCCCGCCGCACTCGGCCCGTCACCAGATAGCGCACGCCCAGTTCGGCAGCCACGGCGGCCGGGTCCGGCGCGTGGCCCCGATAGCGCAGCGTCGAGCTGTGCGCGATGACGAACAGCGCGCGGTTCAGCGACAGCGTGGCAATGATCTCTTCCGTGACGCCTTCGCCGAAATAGGCGTCGGTAGCCGGTCCCTCGGTCGAAAAGGGCAACACTGCGAGCGATGCCACCCGCACACCGGCCGGGCGCAGCGCGGCCACGGCATTGCGCGCACCGGCTGCCACGCGCAACACGTGTAGCGGGCGCTGTGACCTCTGCATCACGCGCTGGCCGAGCGGCTCGAAGCCGACGGCGATCTTGTGCGCTACAAAGTCGCACACCTTCTGGGTGGTCAGGATCTCGTCGTGCACGGCGCTGAGTTGTAGGTCGGCTGCCACGTTGACGCCGTCGCCGACCAGTTTGCCGTCGTCCACGATCACGTCATCCACAGCAATGCCGATGCGCAGATGGAAAGACGTGTTCTCCGCCGGGTCGCTGGCCTGCCTGCGCTCGGCCAGCGCCTCCTGCAGTTCCGTCGCCCAGGCCACCGCTTCCACGGCGCTGCCGAACTCGAGTTGCAGCCGCTCCGCCGTGAGCTCGATTGCGCGGCCGCCGAACTGGGGCAGGCTGCGCTCGATGAGGTCGACGCGGATGCGCTTCCATGTGCCCGCCGCGCGTGTGGGATCACGCGCCACCAGGCGCGACCAGCCCACCACTTCGGCCTGCACGATGACCGCGAGTCGGCGTTGCAGCCGGGGCACGGCGTCGTCGGTGACGGCCGCTGCAGGTTGCAGCGCGGCCGGGTCGTCTACCGGCGTGGCCTTGAGGCGGTAGCCGCGGCCCGTGACGGTGACGATGGTCTCGTGACCCAGCAGGCGACGCAGCGTGGAGATTTGCACCGTCAGGTTGTTTTCTTCCACCACCACGCCCGGCCAGGCCAGGTCCAGCAGCTCCGCCTTGCTGACCACGCGCTGCGAGCGCTCCGCAAGCGCCAGCAGGACATCGAAGGCGCGCGCCCCGATGCCCACGGGTTGGCCGCCCACGAGCAGCACACGCTGCTCCGGCCGGATCTCGAACTGCTGGAACGCCCTCGCCTGTGTCACCGACGGCTCCTGGAAGCTCTTGTTGGCTGGCCTGCGACGTTGCAGGTTGCGTGCGTCATCTGCGATGCGGATGACGCGTGGTTTCGGCCCGCATAGCTTAGGGCATCGGGATGGCTCGCCACGTGTCAGTCGCAGGTCCCGCAATGGGAGAGGAGCCCAAAAGCAATGGAGACATCAACGCAACAGGACCACCCGTCCTCCCCGGGCATCACGATGACGGAAGCGCTGTCGCTCGACCGGCGCGTCAGCCTGTACGGCATGCGCATCACCGACCTGTCGCCACGCGGTGACCTTGGGCTGGGGCTGGATCCCGAGGGCCCGGTCGGCTTCGCGCTCATCAGGGGCTATCGCCGCAACGGCGTGTTCAAGCGGCTCGACGAGGCGCTGATGCTGAGCGTCTTCGGAGACGGCAGGGCCGCAGACCCGACCGATGCCGACGCTCTCGCAGGCGAACGCGTGTGGCAGGTGGCGCTGGCGGACCGCTTGCTGCGGGTGGAGTTGCGGCAAGGAAGCCTGGTGGCGCTGCTGGATGCCGGCTAGCTTTTGTCTGGCCGTGGGTCGCTGGCCGATGGGCGGTGTCTGGCTGGTAATTGCGTCGGCCGGGTGGCCGAAGCGTCACCCCCGTGTCGCGTCGATCGCCAGCAACCCATCGAAGATCAGCCCCTCGATGAGTTCATGCGGGGCATCCAGCGCGGGCGCCACCTTCCACCCTGCGCCGCCCGTCATCAGCAGCAGCGGCGCCCGGCCCTCGCGCTGCTGCAGCAGGCGGTGCATGTGCTCGATGGCGCCGATGATGGCGAAGGTGCCGCCGGTGGTCAGTGCGTCGCTGGTGTTGGTCGGGAAGTCGCGCACCTCGCCGGTGGGCACGCGCAGGCCGGCCGTGCCGCCTTCGAGCGCGCGCAGCATGATGCCGTGGCCGGGCAGGATCAGGCCGCCCAGGAAGCGGCCGTCGCTGGAGAGGGCGTCCACCGTCACGGCGGTGCCCACCATCACGGTCAGCACCGGGCCGTCGAAGCCGCGCCGGAGCGCGTGTGCATGGGCGCCGATGACCGCCACCCAGCGGTCCGCGCCGAGGCGGGTCGGGTGGTCGTAGCCATTGCGGATGCCGGCCGCCTCGGTGGCAGGAACGACCCAGCGGGGGCTGAGGTCCCAGTGCTCCATCTGC
Source organism: Rubrivivax sp. (assembly GCA_004211235.1). The sequence goes on along the minus strand of SEEY01000276.1, from coordinate 2,313 downwards.
TCCTCGACGCGGCGGCGCACGGCGTCACCGGCGACGTTGCTGCCCAACACGCGCGTCGGCGGGGCCAGGCCTTGCCAGTCCTCGTCGGCGAGGCGGTCGATGTTTTCCAGGAAGACGGCGCCATGCTGGAGCGGAGCGCTGCCGGGCTCGGCGCCTTCCGGATAGACAGCCCACTTGAGCCGGGTGTTGCCGATGTCGATGGCCAGAAAGCTCATGGGGGCGTGTGCCGTGAACGATGCCGCGAGCCTACCAGCTGACATTCCCCCGCCACCCGCGCTGGCGTTCGAAGGATCAGGCAGCGAGGCTCATGCAGTGGCCTCCTCGGGTGTGGTGGCCACCAGTCGTCGCAACGCCGGCAGGCAGGAGCCGCATTGCGTGCCGCAGCGCTTCTCGCCCTGCAGCTGCGCCAGGCGTTCCGCCGGCGTGCCGCTGCAGCGCGTGAGCGTGACGCGGATGGCGTCCTCTCGCACGTCGAAGCAGTTGCAGACCTGCGGGCTGGGCGCTGCCGCAGCGTTGCTGGGCGGAGCGCCGGGCGACAGCAGCCAGCGTCCGAACGTGGCTGCAGCCGTGCGTTCGCGCCAGAGATCGACGAGCCAGGCGCCTTCGCCATGCTGGCCGACGCGCAGCAGGGCCTGCAGCGGCGCAGTTTGCAGGTCGCCACCATCGATGCTCTTGTCCAGGTTCAACAGGCGCAGCCGGCCGCGCCGGGCATCGGCATAGCGCAGCACGGCGGGCTCGTTCAGGCCCAGCACCGCGGCCAGCTCGTCGACAAGTTCGGGCGCCGGCACCTCGGCGCAGGCGGCCTCGAAGGCCCAGCCGACCTGTGCGCCCTTGCCCGGCTCCGGCAGGCAATGCGCGTAGCCGAAGCGAGGCATCAGTGCGCGCAACTGCTCACGCAGCCGTGGGCCGTCTTCAGGCGCGACCCAGGCGCAGGCGCTCAGGCGCCAGGGCAGCTGGGCCGGCTCGATGGCGACGGCGCTGAACTTGAGTTCGGGCTGCTTGGAGTCGGGGCAGAAGGCGCCTTGCGTGACGGCGTTGACGCCCAGCTGCGCGCCGATGAACTCATCGCCCCAGTGCATGGCGATGTCGGCGCCGGCCGGCGCGATGTTGTCGTCGAGCTTCACCGGCATCACCACTTCACCCCGGCTCGACCGGACATGGACGAGCGCGCCGTCGGCGAGCTGGTGGCGTGTGGCGTCGGCCGGATTGATGCGTACCAGCGGCCGGCCCTCATGGGCGAAGAGGCGCGGCACGCTGCCGCTGCGGCTCATGCCGTGCCATTGGTCGCGCATGCGGCCGGTCGTCAGCGCGAACGGGCGCTGCACGCTCGCGGCCTCGGCGGTGGCCACATAGGCCCGGGCGATGAAGCGGGCACGGCCGTCAGCCGTGGCGAAGCGGCCTTCGGTGTAGAGGCGCGCCGTCGGGCCGGTCACATAGGGCCACTGCTGCGGGCCGTCCCGGTCCAGCGTCGCCCAGGACAGGCCGGTGATGTCCAGGTCACGGCCACGCGTGGCCTCGCGGTGTTCCAGCCAGAGGTCTTCGGCCTGGGCTGCGGCGATGCGTGGCGGGCGGCCCAGGCCGGCATCGATCAGCGCGCCAATGTCTCGGGCGATGCGCCAGTCGGCGCGCGCCTCGCCCGCCGCCGGCACCGCGGCGCGGACGCGGCTGATGCGGCGTTCACTGTTGGTGACGGTGCCTTCCTTCTCGCCCCAGGTGGCCGCCGGCAGCAGGTAGTCGGCGTAGCGGGCGGTGGCCGTGTGGGCAAAGGCCTCCTGCAGGATGACCAGCTCGCAGCGCTCCAGCGCCTGGCGCACGGTGGCCTGGTCGGGCATGGACTGCGCGGGGTTCGTGCAGACGATCCACAGCGCCTTGAGCTCGCCGCGCGCGGCTGCCTCGAACATCTCCACCGCCGTGTGGCCGCGTTGCCCCGGGAGATCCGGCACGCCCCACAGCGATTCGATCTCGGCCCAGTCCTCGGACCGGCCGGGGTCGCGGTGGCCAGGCAGCAGCGTGGCCATGCCGCCGCTCTCGCGCCCGCCCATGGCATTGGGCTGGCCGGTCAGCGAGAACGGCCCGGCGCCCGGCCTGCCGATCTGGCCGGTGGCCAGGTGCAGGTTGATCAGCGCGGTGTTCTTGGCCGTGCCGCTGCTGCTCTGGTTGAGGCCCTGGCAGTAGAGGCTGAGCGATGAAGGCGACGTGGCGAACCACTCGGCGGCCTGCCAGATGTCGGCCTCCTTCACGCCGCAGACCTGCGCGGCGCGGGCGGGCGGCCAGTCGCTCACCAGCGCCTTGAGCGTGTCGAAGCCCTCGGTG
>SEEY01001078.1 GCA_004211235.1 Rubrivivax sp. | reverse complement strand
CGCGTGGACGCCACCGCGCAGATGATCCGCGGCCGCATCGACAACGACAGCCCGCTGCGCCTCACCGCCAACGCCAGCCTCGGTTCGCTGGCCTGGGTCTCGCCGCTGATCGGCCAGCCCGGCCTGGAACTGGACGGCGCGCTGAACCTGGCCGTCAACGGCGCCGGCACCGTCGGCGCCCCGACCCTGAACGGCACCGTCAACGGCGACAACCTGTCGGCGCGCTGGCCGGACCAGGGCATCCGCCTGCAGCGAGGCCAACTGCGCGCCGTGCTGGCCGGCGACCAGCTGCAGCTGCAGCGCCTGACGCTGGAAGGCACCAGCGGCCGCGCCACCGCCGACGGCAACATCCGCTTTGCCAACGGTGAAGCGACCATGAACCTGCGCCTGGTGGCCGACAAGCTGGCGGCGCTGTCGCGCCCGGACCGTACCCTGATCCTGAGCGGCCAGGCCAGCGTGGTGCGCGACGCCAGCCGCTTCGCCGTCGAAGGCAAGTTCAAGGCCGACCGCGCGCTGATCGAACTGGCGCCGGTGGACCGCCCGACCATCTCGGACGACGTGATCGTGCTCGGCCGCGGCACGGCCGCCGCCGACAAGGCCGCGCCGAAAGCGAAGGCAGTGCCGCTGACGATCGACCTGGCGGCCGACCTGGGCGACGACTTCCACCTGCGCGGCATGGGTGCGGATGCCTACCTGGCCGGCGCGGTGCAGGTACGCATGGTGGGCGACAAGCCGCCGCGCATCACCGGCAGCGTGCGCACCGTCAGCGGCACCTACGCCGCCTATGGCCAGCGCCTGAGCATCGAACGCGGCGTGGTGAGTTTCAACGGCGCCTACGACAACCCGTCGATCGACATCCTCGCGGTGCGCAAGCGCCCGGATGGCGACCAGCTGAGCGAGACCAACGTCGAAGCCGGCGTGCAGGTGCGCGGCACGGCGCTGGCGCCGGTCGCCAAGCTGGTCTCGACGCCGAACGTGCAGGACAGCGAAAAACTGTCCTGGCTGGTGCTCGGCCACGGCATGGAAGGCACCACCGGCAACGAAGCCGACGTCCTCAGCGCGGCTGCCGGCGCCCTGCTCGGCGGCAAGGGCGGCACCGGCGGCATCCAGAGCAAGATCGCCAACTCGCTCGGCCTCGACGAACTCGGCGTACGCCAGGGCCAGGGCCAGGCCACCGGCCTGGAAAACACCGTGGTCACGGT
>SEEY01001077.1 GCA_004211235.1 Rubrivivax sp. | reverse complement strand
CGCAGGTGTAGGCGAACAGGTTGAGCACCTTGGCGCCCGGCTTCACCTGCTCGCGCACCCAACGGCGCCCTTCGGCCATGTCGAGGAAGAGGCCGTGGTTCTGGCCGCGCAGCAGGTGCACACCGTAGCGTGTGCCGGGTATTCCAGCCTCGGTGACGACGTGGGGCTCCGGCACGGCGCCGGCCATCAGCCGCGTCTCGGTGCGGCCGCCTTCGTGGCGGCATTGCCAGACCCAGTTCAGCGGCTCGCCGTCCACCGCTATCTCTCGCCAGCGGGCGTCGACGGCGGCAGCGATGGCCGCGAGCCCGTCTTCCTCCAGCGGCTCGAAGCTCGTGAGCAGCAGCACGGGCGGATAGGCGTCCAGCGCGAGGTGTTCACAGCCGGGGAACAGGCCGCCGCGGCCATGGAAGAGGCGTCGGGCGTCGGTGGCGTCAGCGAAAGGAGCCATCGTGGCGATGGCGTCGAGGAGAGCTTGCATCGGCGGATTGTCCCGGCGGGCGCCTCTACGATCCCGCCATGAACTTCCAGTTGATCCTTGACGACATCAACGCCGAACTGCGCCCGCTGCTCGGCCAGGGCGGCACCGTGGCCAGCTACATCCCGGCGCTGGCGCGCGTGTCGCCGCTGCAATTCGGCATCGCCCTGCGCACCTGCTCGGGCGAGACGGCGGCGGCCGGCGACAGCGCCGTGCCGTTCTCGATCCAGAGCATGTCCAAGATGTTCTCGCTGACGCTGGCCATCCGCTCGCTGGACGAGGCGCTGTGGGACCGCATCGGCCGGGAGCCCTCGGGCAGCCCGTTCAACTCGCTGGTGCAGCTGGAGACGGAGCGCGGCATCCCGCGCAACCCCTTCATCAATGCCGGCGCCATCGCGGTGGCAGACCGGCTGGTGTCGCTGGGCGACGCCAGGACCGAATTGCTGGCCCTGCTCGCCCGGCTCTGCGGCGAGCCCGTGCGCATCGATGCGGAAGTGGCGCAGTCCGAGGCGGACACGGGCTTTCGGAACACCGCGCTGGCCAACTTCATGAAGGCCTTCGGCACGCTGGACAACGACGTCGACGACGTGCTGGACGTCTACTTCAGCCAGTGCGCCATTGCCATGAGCTGCGAGCAAGTGGCCTGCGCCGCCGGCTATCTGTGCCGCGACGGCCGCCATCCGCTGGCCGGCACGCCGGTGCTCAGCAGTGCGCAGACGCGGCGCGTGAA
>SEEY01000275.1 GCA_004211235.1 Rubrivivax sp. | reverse complement strand
CGGTCAAGGCCGGCAAACGGGTCACGCTGAGCGACGTGGGCCTCTTCGCCGACGGCACGGCGGTGAAGCTGGTCGGCGAAGAAACCTTCCGCATCGCCCGCGAGCTGGTGGACGACTACATCGTCGTCGACACGGACGCCGTCTGCGCCGCGATCAAGGATGTGTTCGAGGACACGCGCTCGATACTGGAACCCTCGGGCGCCATGAGCGTCGCGGCCGTCAAGCAGTACGTGTCGACCACGGGCGCCAAGGGCCAGACCCTGATTGCCATCACCTGTGGCGCCAACATGAACTTCGACCGCCTGCGCTTCGTCGCCGAACGGGCCGAGGTGGGCGAGCACCGCGAGGCACTGTTCGCCGTGACCATTCCCGAGGCGCGCGGCAGCTTCAAGCGCTTCTGCGAGCTGCTCGGGCCGCGCAGCGTCACCGAATTCAACTACCGCATCGCCGATGCCGACGTCGCCCACGTCTTCGTCGGCATCGGCATCTCCAGGCCCGACGAGGCCGCCAAGCTCGCGCGCACCTTCACGAAGGCCGGCTTCCAGACGCTGGACCTGACCAACGACGAACTGGCCAAGCAGCATGTCCGCCACATGGTCGGTGGCCGCAGCGAACTGGCGAAGAACGAGCGCCTGTACCGCTTCCTCTTTCCGGAACGTCCGGGTGCGCTGATGAAGTTCCTGTCCAGCATGCACCCTGACTGGAACATCAGCCTCTTCCACTACCGCAATCAGGGTGCGGACCACGGCCGCATCCTGGTTGGCATCCAGGTGCCCAAGGGTGACGCGGGCGCGCTACGCGATTTCCTCGGAGGGTTGAATTACCCATTCGAGGACGAAACAACGAACCCGGCCTACCGCTTGTTCCTGGGTTGAGTTGAAATCCGGCTGTCCGACAACGCCCGCGCCATGACCGTTGCCCAACAGTCGCTGATTTCCCCCACCGCCAATCCCGAGCTGGAGAAGGCCCTGCGCGACCGCGTCGACCGTCGGTCGGCCATTGCCGGCGGCCTGGGCGAGCTGGAACCGCTCGCCGTGCGCCTGGGACTCGTGCAGAACAGCCTGACCCCGCGCTTCCGCGATCCCGTGCTGGGCCTGTTCGCCGCAGACCATGGCATCGTCGTGGACGGCGTGGGCGCGCAGTGGGGCCGCGCCACCAAGGATCAGGTGCAGATGGCGTTGCATGCCCAACTGCCCGTGTCGGTGTTCGCCCGCCTGCAGGGCCTGCACCTGACGGTCATTGACTGCGGCGTCGCCGACAACCTGCCGCCGCATGCGCGGCTGCTGGCGCGCAAGGTGGCCCACGGCACCCGCAATGCGCGTACGGCGCTGGCGATGAGCGTCGAGCAGGCCCATGCCGGCGTGCGCGTCGGCATGGAGATCGCCGACAACCTCCCCGGCAACGTGCTGGCCTGCGCCAGCATGGGCCAGGGCTCGGCGGAATGCGCGGCACTGGTGCTGTCGCGACTGGCGGATCAGCCGGTGCGCGACTTCGTCGTCTCGGGTCCGACGATGCGCCAGGACGACCTCATCCACCTGCTCGACGTGCTGCACGGCGCCCAGGCACGGCACGTTCATGCCAAAGACCCGATGGACCTGCTCGCGGCCTTCGGTGGCCATGAACTGGCCGTCATGGTGGGCGCCATGCTGGTGGCGGCCAGCAAGCGCAGCCTCATCATCGTTGACGGCATCGCCGCCTGCGCGGCCTTGAAGCTGGCCTCACTGATCTGTGCGCCCGTGACCGACTACGCGGTGTTCTGCCGCAGCCATGTGCACCGCGGTCTGGACGAAGCGCTGGCCCTCTTCCACGCCTCGGCGCTCCTGGAGCTGGGCATGGACAGCGCCGACGGCACCGGCGCGGCACTGGCGTGGCCGATGATCCGCTCGGCGGCGGCCCTGCTGACCGACCTGCACGAGGTGGCCGAAGCGCGCCTGTCGATCAGGCCCGAGCCGAGTGCCGCGGTGCCGACACTCAGCGCCTGAGCGGCCGGCGGGGCTGAGCCCCGCTCAGCGGAATATTCAACGTGATTGCAGCGCGCCCGAGGCCGCCAGCGGAACGCCGTAAACCGCCGGCGGCGCAGCCTGTTGCGGAGGCAACTGAGGCATCTGCGGCGGAACGTCCGGCGGATTGCCGCCCAGCACGACCGGCGACGGCAGGGCCGGCGCCAGCGAGCCGGTCACCGGCCCCGTCGGCGGAGCGATTTCCAGCACCTGGCTGGCCGCCTCGCCGAGCCGGCCGAGGCTGGCGCTGCGGGTCGCCACGCGCAGCAGCCGGAGGTCACCGTCGACGATCGCGCCAACCCGCACCGTGCGCGTCACGCCATCGACCTCGATCAGCGCCACGCCTTCGCCGGCGTCCGCGCTGCGCGGGTTCTTGGGTGCCACGACGCCGACCAGCCGCAACCGCGTCGAGGCCGCAACCTCCGGCTCAGGCGGCGCCTCGGCCGCCACCGCACCGAGCAGGCGGGCGAGGTCGACCGGACCCGACTGAGCCTCGCCGGCCGGCAGCACGGACGCGGGCATCGCCAAAGGGCGGGCGAACAGCTGCAGGCCCCAGAAAGCCAACGAGCCGCCCAGCAGCAGCCACACCGAAAACGTCATCAGTCGAGCAAGCATCGCCCCATTATGATGGCCTGCTTACCCCCAAGCTCACGCGCTTCAACGCCCAAGACATGCGCCGTTCTTCCCTCGCCCGCGGCTTCACGCTGATCGAACTGCTGGTGGTGCTCGTCATCATCGGCGTGCTGGCGGCCCTCGTCGTGCCGAATGTGCTGGACCGTGCCGAAGACGCCCGCGTCTCCGCCGCCCGCACCGATGTCAACATGCTGATGCAGCAGCTCAAGGTCTACAAGCTGGACAACCAGCGTTTCCCCAGCGCCGAGCAGGGCCTGGACGCGCTGGTGCACAAGCCCAGCGCCGGCACGCCGCCTCCCAACTGGAAGCCCTACATCGACAAGCTCCCCAACGACCCCTGGGGCCACCCGTACCAGTACGCCAACCCGGGCGTGAAGGGCGACATCGATGTCTACAGCTTTGGCGCCGATGGCCGCGCCGGCGGCGAGGGCCGTGACGCGGACATCGGCTCCTGGCAGTGACGCCCGCCAGGCCGGCGGTTTCACGCTGATCGAACTGCTGGTCGTCGTCGCCCTGATCGCCATTGCCAGCGCGACGATCTCCCTGTCCCTGCGCGATCCCGCCGAGCTGCAGCTGCAACGCGAGGCCCAGCGCCTGGCCGCGCTGCTGGAGACCGCGCGTGCCGAGAGCCGTGCCTCGGGTCTGACCGTGCGCTGGATTCCCAAGGGCGCGCGCAGCGGCGACGACTTCCGCTTCGACGGCCTGCCCGCCACCCTGCAGATGCCGACACGCTGGCTCGGCGATCCGGTGGCGGTGCAGATCGAGAACGCCAGCGGCGCCAATCCCGGCCTGCTGCTCGGCCCGGAACCCGTCATCCCGGCGCAGCGGCTGCGCCTGCTGCTGGGCAACCAGAGCGTCGTGCTCGGCACCGACGGCCTTGGCGCCTTCGACACCGTGACGACGCAATGAAACGCTCGAGGCAGCGAGCCTTCACGCTGATCGAGGTGCTGGTCGCCCTGGTCATCGTCGCCATCGCGCTCGGCGCCGGCATCAAGGCCGCGGGCGCGCTGACGAACAACGCGGACAGGCTGGCCCAGGTCAGTGCGGCGCAGTGGTGCGCCGAAAACGCACTGACCGAGCTCCGCCTGAATGCGCAGTTCGTCAACATCGGCGAGTCGCCCTTCGCCTGCGAGCAGCTCGGCCGCAGCTACACAGGCGTGCTCAAGGTCAGCCCGACGCCCAACCCGCTGTTCCGCCGTGTCGATGCCAACGTCGCCGACGACGCCGGCCGGCCCATGCTGACGCTGTCCACCATCCTCGGCAGGCCGCCGCTATGAAAGCTGTCCGCGGCTTCACCCTCGTCGAAGTGCTGGTCGCGCTGGTCGTCATGGCGACGATGGCGGCCATGGCCTGGCGCGGCATCGACGCCCTCGTCCGCAGCCGCGACATCGCCCAGGCGCGGCTCGCGCAGACGGCACGCCTGCAGACGGTGCTGGCCCAGTGGGAGGTCGACCTGCGCGCCGTGCAGGACAGCCACAGCAGCATCGCGCCGGTCACCTTCGACGGCGGCAACCTCGTGCTGACGCGCCAGGCGAATGCGGGCCTGCAGGTCATCGTCTGGAGCCTGCGCGAAGGCAGCCTGTGGCGCTGGGAGAGCCCTGCCCAGCGCACCGTGCAGGGCCTGGAAGACCAGCGCCAGCGCGGCCTGCAGCAGCTGACCGAGCGCAACCCGGCCCTGCGCGCCTTCGAGGGCGTGGCCGGCTGGCAGCTCTACTGCTTCTGGGGCAATGCCTGGAGCAACTGCCAGTCCACCGGCGGCACGGCGCAGACGAATGCCGGGCCCGTCAATCCGCAGACGGCCAATGCGCCGCCCGCGGGACTGCGCATCGCCATGCAGTTCGCCGAAGGCAGCGGTCTGAATGGCACGCTGACACGCGAGCTGGAGCTGACCGTCCGATGAAGCGGCGCACCCGGCAATGCGGCGCGGCGCTGCTGACCGCGATGATCATCGTCACGCTGATCGCCAGCCTGGCTGCCGGCATGGTCTGGCAGCAGTACCGCGCTGTGCAGATCGAGGCCGCCGAGCGCGCGCGCGCGCAGAGCGGCTGGATCCTGCAGGGCGCGCTGGACTGGGCCCGGCTGATCCTGAAGGAGGACATCCGCGCCGACCAGAGCAAGCCGCCGATCAAGGATCACCTCGGCGAACCCTGGGCGGTGCCGCTCGCCGAGGCGCGCCTGTCCACCTTCCTGGCTGCCGAGCGCAGCAATGCCGCCGACGACGACGGGCCCGAGGCTTTTCTGTCCGGCACCATCGAGGACGCCCAGAGCCGCTACAACCTGCGCGCGCTGGCCGCCGGCCCGCAGGTGCCGCCGGAGGAGAAGCTGACGCTGGCGCAGCTGTGCAGCCAGGTGAATGCGCCGCCGGGAACGGACACGGTCATCATCGACGGACTGCGCGCCGCCTTTCCTGCGGCGGCCAGCAGCCCTGCGGGCCCGGCCAGCGGCCCGTCCACCGGCCCGTCGACCAACCAGGCTGGCCCCTTGCAGCCCGCCGGCCTGGACCAGCTCAGCTGGCTGGGGCTGGACGCCGACACGCTCAAGCGCCTGCAACCCTACGTCGTGCTGCTGCCCAAGGACACGCCGGTCAACCTGAACACCGCGCCGCGCGAGGTCATCGCCGCGCTGTTGAACATCGACCTGGCCTCCGCTGAGCGCATCGTCCAGGGACGCAAGGGCCGGCCGCTGCAGACCATCGCCGATGCCGCTGCCCTGCTGTCGCCCAACTTCCAGATCCCGCCGACGCGCGCCTCGGTGAACTCGTCCTTCTTCATCGTCACCGGCCGGCTGCGGCTGGAGGAACGTCAGCTCGAGCAGCGCTCGCTGGTGGAGCGCCAGGGCCAGGGCACGGTGGTGCTGGCGCGCGAGCGCATCAGCCAGCTGCTGGACCGCTGATGGCACCGCAAACCGTCACGTCACAGCCCCCTCCTAGAATGCGCCGCGCCCCATGAGCACCCTGCTCCTTTTCCTGCCCCCCCGGACGCGCCTGCGAGCGCTCGGCCAAGCCACGCCTGAACCGGCCGGCGCGGCGCGCGAGTACGACTGGGTCTTGAGCGCCGATGGCCGCCAGATCGACCGCGAGGGCCGCTCCGCCGCTGCGGCCCTGCCGGCTGCGGACAGCATCATTGCCATCGTCGCCGAGTCGGACATCAGCTGGCGCCGCGTCGAACTGCCGCGTGCCGGCCGCCAGATGCGCGCCGCGCTGGCCGGCAAGCTCGAGGAG
>SEEY01001076.1 GCA_004211235.1 Rubrivivax sp. | reverse complement strand
TGCCCTTCTTGCCGGGTGACTCGCTGCTGTTCGTCGTCGGCGCCATGTGTGGCGTGGGGTTGATGGACCTGGGTTTGTCGATGGCGCTGCTGACCGCCGCGGCCATCCTGGGCAACCAGTGCAACTACGCCATCGGGCGGCACTTCGGCCCGCGGGTGTTCCAGTGGGAGAACTCGCGCTTCTTCAACAAAGCGGCCTTCGACAAGGCCCATTCCTTCTATGAAAAGTACGGCGGCTTCACGCTGATCGCTGCGCGCTTCATGCCGTTCCTGCGCACCTTCGCGCCCTTCGTTGCCGGCGTGGCGCTGATGACGCGCCGCAAGTTCACGTTCTACGACGTGACCGGCGGCCTGCTGTGGGTGTGCGGCATCACGACCATCGGCTACCTGTTCGGCAACGTGCCGTGGGTGAAGGCCAATCTCGACAAGATCATCTGGGCCATGATCCTGATCCCCGGCCTCGTCGTGGTCGCCGGCGGCATCAAGAGCAGGTTCAAGCGGGCGCCCGGCTGAACAACGGGGCGGGCGTTCGCGATGCCGCGCCTGCCTCGGCTGTCCCTGCGCGCCAAGCTGGTTCTGCTGGCGCTGCTGCCGCTGCTGGCGTCGCTCGCGCTGATCGCCTTCGCCGTTCGCCAGCAGGAAAGCTCCCTCGCCGCCCGTGAACGCGCGCTGGTGCGCGCCAGCTACATGGACGCGCGGCGCACCGAGCTCAAGCACTACGTGGACCTGGCGGTCAGCACCGTCACGCCGCTGATCGGCCAGCCCGGCGGCCGCGAGCGGGCGCTGGCCATCCTGCAGTCGCTGGACTACGGGCCCGACGGCTACTTCTTCGTCTATTCGCTCGACGGCCGGGTGCTGATGCATTCACGCCAGCCGGAACTTGTCGGCCGGAGCCTGTGGGAGCTGCGCGACCCGCAGGGCCGGCCCACCATCCAGCAGCTCATCGCGCGTGCCAAGGCGGGCGGCGGCTATGTGGAGTACCTCTGGCGCAAGCCGTCGAGCAGCCAGCTCGCCCCCAAGCTCGGCTACGTGGTGGCCGTGCAGGCGTGGGACTGGATGCTCGGCACCGGCCTGTATCTCGACGGCATCGAGGCGACGATGGCCGAGCTCGAGCGCGGTGCGCGCCAGAACATCACCACGACGCTGCTCTGGGTGGCCGCGGTGGCCGTGTTCGGCATCGCGCTGATCAGCGCGATGCCGAACACGG
>SEEY01001075.1 GCA_004211235.1 Rubrivivax sp. | reverse complement strand
CCCCATGTCGTGCTGGCCGGCGTCAACGAGGGCCTGCTGCCCTTCAAGCGCGAGGAGGCGGAGCTGACCGCCGAGGCGCTGCAGGAGGAACGGCGGCTGATGTACGTGGGCATCACCCGCGCCCGCACGACGCTCGCCGTCTCGACGCTGCGCCGGCGCAAGAAGGGCCGCGACACCGTCGTCGGCATCCCCAGCCGTTTCCTCGCGGAAATGAAGCTCAACGAGGGCGGCACCCGGGAGGATCCAAGGGAAAAGTTGAAACGGATGCGTAACGAGTTGGCGGCCAAAGCCGCTTTGCGCGAGGAATCAAGCGGCAACAACAGCTGACTCGCCCATTCGCGGGGGGTCCCCCCAAGCGCGTGAAGTCTTCACAACCGTGCCACGCTAGGCTGCGAACAATGCGTTACGGTCCTATTAGACACGGTGAGTCTGCATCATGAAAGTCTTCGTCCTTGCTGCTGCCCTCGCGACCCTGAGCGTCAATGCCCCGGCAGGGGCCGCGCGTGGTGACAACCCGTCGGCGGCTGCCGACCGGATGACCGCCACGATGGTTGCCGACGCCGGCCGCCTCGGTTCGGCCAGCCTGACGGCGCTGAATGGCAGCCACTGGGCGCCGGCCGAGCGGCGCCTCGAATCGGATCCGCCCTTCGACGACCGCGGCTCGGACATCGACACCGGCACGCTCATCCTCGGCATCAGCGGCGTCGCCCTGCTGGCGCTGCGCCTGCTGGCCCGCGAGCTGCGCCGCCAGGAACAACAACGCCGGGCTGCCGCCCTGGCCGCCACGCTGCCCCGCCACTGAGCCTGAGCCCGGAGCTCGGCCCCCGGCCCTAGATCGCCAGCGGGTCCACGTCCACCGCCCAGCGCAGCACGGCCTTGTGCTCTCGCCGAAGCGCAAGCAGCGCCGGCAGCCAGGCCTTCAGATACGCCTGCAGCCGACCGCGCTGCGCCGCCTCCACCAGCATCTGCATCCGCTCCACGTCCGCCACCCGCGCCACGGCGTGCGGCACCGGCGGATACACCAGCACCTGCTCATCCTGCAGCAGCGCCGCAGCCTCCACCAGGAAGGCCCTGGCCGCCTCCGCCGTGCGCGCCTCGGCCCGCAGTAGCGCCAGATGGGAGAACGGCGGCAGACTGGCCGAGCGGCGCTCGTCGAGCTGCGTGCTGGCGAAGCGCACGTAGTCGTGCCGCGCCAGCGCCTGGTAG
>SEEY01001074.1 GCA_004211235.1 Rubrivivax sp. | reverse complement strand
GGCCACGGTGGACGCGCTGGCGCTGGGCTTCATCGCCGCGCGCCTGGCCTTCATCGGCCTTTATCTGTCCGACAAGGCGGCCCTGCGGTCGCTGGTGTGGACGGCCGGCGTGGCGTTCTGCGCGGCGCTGTTCTTCGTGCGTTGACGGTTCAAGGCGCGGCCGACGCGACGACGCCGCTGCGGCTCTTGCCGCCGCGGTCGCGGGCGACATTGCGCGGCGTGGCCGGCTTGGCGGCGCGGGCGGTCACCTTGGCCTTGGCGGCCGGGCGTGCGGCTGCCGTCACCTTGGTCTTGGCCGGTGCCGGCTGGAAGGCCGTGTAGACGATCACCGCCTGGCCCGGCTTGAAGCGTGCCGCGCTGCCGACCTTGTTCCACTGCGCCACCTGCCCGGCGCTGACCTTGTAGCGCGCGGCGATGGCGGCGACGGTGTCGCCCTTGCCCACCTTGAAGCTGACCCGCTTCAGCGGCGGCGCGTCGGGTGCGAGGCTGAGGCTGGCGCTGTCGGCCAGGCGCTCGGAGACGTCGTCATGCACATGGGCAGCGCGCGGCACCAGCAGCGTCGAGCCGGCCTTGACCAGCATCTTGGGCGGGATGCGGTTGATCTCGCGCAGGGCCGACTCCGCCATGCCGGTGCGCCGGGCGGCCTCGGACGGGCTCATCGTCTTGGGCACGACCCAGGCGGTCCATGTGGCGAGCGGGCCACCGTGGCGGGCCAGGTTCTCGGCGAAATTGCTGGCCTGGTCATAGGGCAGCAGCACCTGCGGCGTGGCAGCGGCCAGGATGACCGGCTTGTTCATCTGCGGGTTGAACTGCTGGAAGGTTTCCAGCGACAGGCCGGCCAGCTCGGCGGCCAGCGACACGTCGATGTCGCGCTCGACCTTGACGCTCAGGAAGTAGGGGTGGTTGGCCACCGGCGGCAGCACGAGCGAGAAGCGGTCCGGGTTGAGGACGATGTTCTTCACGGCCTGCAGCTTGGGCACGTAATAGCGCGTCTCGTCCGGCATCTTCAGGCTGGCGTAGTCGGTCGGCAGGCCGAGCTTCTGGTTGCGCGCGATGGCCTTCTGCACGTTGCCCTGGCCCCAGTTGTAGGCGGCGAGCGCCAGGTGCCAGTCGCCGAACTGCTTGTACAGGCGGCCGAGGTAGTCGAGCGCGGCGCGCGTGGATGCGAGCACGTCGCGGCGGTCGTCGCGGAAGATGTTCTGCTTGA
>SEEY01001073.1 GCA_004211235.1 Rubrivivax sp. | reverse complement strand
GAGCGGACCGTGTTCACGGCCCAGCCCAGCACCGCGGCCAGGGTGCGGTTCTGCAGCGACTGGCCGTCGCCGACCAGGAACAGCAGGATGCCGAGCGGGCCGCCCAGCAGCAGTGCCGCGCCGAGGCCGATGCCGAGCATGGTCAGGGTCTGGCCGAGGGCGACCAGCAGTTCGGGCAGCAGCTCGGTTGCCCGATGCGTGAACTCGTCGAGGGTAAAGGCGTCAGGCATGCAGGGCTCCCTGCAGGGCGGTGCCGGCCTCGGTGCCGTGGAAGGCCAGTTCGCGCCCCAGCGCGGTCAGGCGCGGGGTGCTGGTGTCGGCCAGGTCGAACTGCTCGGCCACGCGGCCGTCTTCCAGCACCGCGACGCGCTTGCACAGCGCCCCCAGCGCCGGCAATTCGTGGCTGACGATGACGATGGTGACGCCCAGGCTGGCATTCACCTCGCGCAGCGTGGCCAGCAGGCCGCGCGTGGTCTCGGCGTCGAGCGCGGAGGTCGGCTCGTCGCACAGCAGGATATCGGGCTGGCTGGCCAGCGCCCGCGCAATCGCCACGCGCTGCTTCTGGCCGCCCGACAGCTGGGCCGGATAGCTGGCCGCCTTGTCGCCGATGCCGACCAGGTCGAGGCATTCGCGCACCCGGCGTTCCAGGCGCGGCGCGTTCAGCAGGCCGTGCAGGCGTAGCGGAAAGGCGACGTTGGCATGCACGTCGAGGTTCTGCAGCAGGTTGTAGCCCTGGAAGATCATGCCGATGTTGCGCCGTGCCAGGCGCAGGCCGCGCCGGCTCAGGCGGGTCAGGTCCTGGCCGGCGACGAACACCGACCCGGCGTCCGGCGTTTCCAGCAGGTTGATCATGCGCAGTAGCGTCGACTTGCCGGCGCCGCTGCGGCCGACGATGCCGAAGATGTCGCCGCGCTCGACCTGCAGCGTGACGTTGCGCAGTGCGGCGGAGCGCTCGCCATTGGCTTCAAAGGTGGCGGCGAAGGATTTGGCGATGCCTTCGAGGCGGATCAGCGGCTCGGCGTCGGTGTGCATGGCAGTGCTCAGGAATAGGCGGTCGGTTCCGGCAGGCGGCCTTCGAGCGCATAGCGGCCCAGGTCGCGCAGCTTGTAGTCGACCGGGTCGTGCAGCGTGTGCACGCGGGCGTTGCGCCAGAAGCGGTCGAAGCCGAAGCGGGCCGAGGTGGAGCGGGCGCCGGTCAGCTCGAACAG
>SEEY01001072.1 GCA_004211235.1 Rubrivivax sp. | reverse complement strand
ACCGATGCGTCCAGCAGCGCCTGCTGGAGGCCAGCGAAGCGCTCGTGACGCGGCTGATGGAGCGCGACGGGACGCTGCCCGGCGGGCTGCTGGCGCAGGTCACGCGGCTGCGCCTGCTGAGCCAGCGCCTGGCCAAGGAAGGGCTGCTCGCCCAGGTGATGCCCGGCCACGACGCCAGCGGCCTGGCCGCGGGGCTGGACGAATTCATCAAGGCCTACGAGCAGGTGCGCGCCACGCCCGTGGCCGGCCCGGCGCTGCAGCCGGCGTTTGTGGCGGTGGACGAGGCCTGGCTGGTGCTGCTGCGCGGCCTGCGCGTCGAGCAGGGCGACGCCGTGCAGCGCATGCACCAGGGCAGCGAGCGGCTGCTGCAGGCGCTGGAGGGGTTGATCCGGGTGCTGCAGGGGTCGCTGCAGTTGATCTTGGGATAGGTTGTCGTGTGGGTCGCTTTGGCGCGGGCATGCGCTTGATCGTGAGATTGCCGGGCACGCGCACGCTCCGCAAAGGCATCCAGCACCAGCACCAGTACCAGCACCAGCACCAGCACCAGCCGCATGCCAGCGCATGATCCGCTCCATGCGCAAAGCAAGCCACCTCCAAGGCGCCACCCAACTCGCGGTCGATGCGACCCAAGCCATCACCGATCTCGTCGAAGCCATGCACGCCGAGATCACCCGGCTGCCGCTCACGGCGCCACGACACCGGACGAGCGGCATCACCGGCCTCGTCTACGGCAGCGTGCGCGGCGTGGCCCGCCTCGTCGGCGGCGGGCTGGACCGCGCACTGCAGGCTCTGCAGCCGCTGCTGGGTGACGCGGCCGGCGGCGGCGCCAGCCCCACGCTCGCCGCGCTCAACGGCGTGCTGGGCGACCATCTCGAAGCCACCGCCAACCCGCTGGCCACGCCGATGAGCCTGCACCCGCTGGTGGACGGCGCCACCGGCCCGGCGCTGGTGCTGCTGCACGGCCTGTGCATGAACGAGGCGCAGTGGCGGCGCGAGGGTGCGGACTTCCCCGCTGCATTGGCCGCCCTCGGCTATCAGCCGCTAGGCCTGCGCTACAACACCGGCCGCGCCATCTGGCGCAACGGCGCCGAGCTGGCCGAACTCCTGTCCCGCGTGCCCGGCCCCATCACGCTGCTCGGCCACAGCATGGGCGGCCTCGTCGCCCGCAGCGCCATCGCGCAAGCACAACGCAGACGCTGGCCCAAGCGT
>SEEY01000274.1 GCA_004211235.1 Rubrivivax sp. | reverse complement strand
GATGTGCTGCGCCGCCTGCAAACGCGGGCGCTGCAGGCGGCGCAGCACATCGAAGGGAAACGCTGCGGCGTCCGGCATGCCGGTCTTGAAGTGATACGCGGGCGCCGCGCCGCTGGTCAAGGCCGCCGGCCAGCCGCCGCCGTCACCACGCAGCCAGCGGCTGTCGGCCCACGGCGCCACGCTGGCGCGGTCCGACAGCTGCACGGCCGACCGCGGCAGCTCGGCGACAAAGCTGCCAGCCGCGCCGCGCGACTCCAGCCAGCCTTCGCTGGCCAGCAGCTCGTAGGCCGCCACGGCGGTGTTGCGAGACACGCCGGCCTGTGCCGCCAGGTCGCGTGACGAGGGCAGCCGCAGGCCCGGCGCCAGGCGGCCACAGGCGATGGCGTCGCGCAGCGCTGCATGCAGGCTGGACAGCACCGTGCGGGATCCGCGCCGGGCCGGCTGCAAATCGAGTTCGAGGCTTGGATCCATGCGGTCTGGAAAAGTTGGCCCATTCATGGAGCCATCCAAGGCCGGCACTCTAGCCCATCATGGCAAGCGTCAGAAGACGACCTCGGCGCGCAAGCCGCCTTCAGGCCGGTTGCTCAGCAGCAGCGCTGCCCCCTGGCGGCGCACCAGCTGCTGCGCGATATACAGGCCCAGGCCGGTGCCGCCGGTGTCGCGGTTGCGCGAGCCCTCGACGCGGCGGAACGGCTGGCGCACGCGCTCGAGTTCGGTCTCCGGAATGCCGGGGCCGTCGTCTTCGACAACCAGCCGCGTGACGCCGGCGGCCAGGTCGACGCGCACACGCGCCCCGCCGGCATAGCGCAGCGCATTGCCCACCAGGTTGTCGACGACGCGCCGCAGCGCCACCGGGTCGGCACGCACGACCGCCGCCGGGCCTTCGAACGTGACGGCCGCTCCGGTCTCGGCGAGATCGTCGACCGCCGACTGCGCCAATGCCGACAGGTCGACGCGAGGCGGCTCGGCGACGTCGGCCGGCCGGAAGATCTCGATGACGCTTTCCACCAGGCGGTTCATCTCGCGGATGTCCTCCACGCAGCGCTCGCGCACGCCGGCCTCGACCTCGCCCGTCTCCAGCCGCAGCCGCATGCGCGTCAGCGGCGTGCGCAGGTCATGCGAGATGGCCGCGATCATCAGGCCGCGTTCCTCGAACTGCCCGCTCAGCTCGGCTGCCATGCGGTTGAACACGGCTGCCGCGTCGCGCACCTCGCGCGTGCCGTGGCCCTCGTCCAGGCTCGGCGCTGGCCGACCACGGCAGGCTGGGCGGCAACGACGGGAAGGTCGGCGTGCGCGCAGGGCCGCGCGCGTCAGGGCCATCGCGAGGGATCGGCGGCCGGTCGGCCTCGAAGCCGTGCTGCGGCGGCGCGCCAGGGCCGAAGCCGCCGTCGGCATGCATCGGCGGCGGCCCGCGCCGTTCGCCACCGGGGCCCTGCAATGCCTGCGAGACCAGGCTCCAGGCCGCCAGATGGCTGAGCGCCAGCGCCGCCCACATCAACAGGAACAGGCGCAGGCCGAGGCCGTCCCAATCCTTGAACCTGAAACGCCTCAGCATGGGCGGACCTCGGCATCGAACAGATAGCCCTCGCCACGCACGGTGCGGATGATGCTGGGCTCGCGTGCGGTGTCGCCGAGCTTGGCGCGCAGGCGCGAGACGGCCAGGTCGATGCTGCGGTCATTCACCTCGACGCCGGGCGCTCGGGTCAGCTCGATGAGCTGGTCACGGCTGAGCACGCGCCCGGGGCGCTGCACGAAGGCGGCCAGCAGGCGGAACTCGGCGCTGGACAGCGCCACGCCCACGTCCTCCGGGCTGATGAGCTGGCGCGCCAGGCGGTCGAAGCGCCAGCGGCCGAAGCGCAGCAGGCGCGTGTCGTCCAGCGCGTGGGCGCCCTTGTGCGAACGCCGCCGCAGCGCCTGCAGCCGCGCCACCAGCTCGCGCGGCTCGAAGGGCTTGGCGAGGTAGTCGTCTGCGCCCAGCTCCAGGCCGACGACGCGGCTCATCGTGTCGCCGCGCGCCGTCAGCATCAGCACCGGCGGCGCATCGGCCTGCGTGCCGAGCCAGCGCAGCAGCGCCAGGCCGTCTTCGCCGGGCAGCATCAGGTCCAGCACGATGACGTCGGGCTTCGCCGCCGCGAGCAACTGGCGCATCGCCCCGCCGTCGGCCGCCGCGCTCACCCGCCACCCGAAGCCCTGCAGATAGGCCGTCAGGCTGGTTCGGATATCGGCGTCGTCGTCGACGACGAGGCAGTGCCCATTCATGCGGAGATGCCGACCTTCAGTCGCGCCACAAAGCCCGCACCGACCGAGCCGGTGACGGTGGCCAGCTGGGTGGCATAGCCGTCGCTGAAGATGCCGTCGCTGGACAGGCTGCTGGCGTTGTTGTTGGCGGCGCTGCTGCCATAGCCGCTGGTCGCGTAGACGGCGGTGTTGGCGTCGGACGGGAAGCACAGTTGCGAGGTGCGCAGCTTGTTGTTCCAGTTGGTGGCCGTCGTCGTGCTGCGGTAGACCTCCAAGTGGATGTGCGGCACGCGGCCGGCATAGCAGCCGGGGTAGATGGTCTGGAACGTGGCCAGCCCGTCGCTGCCGGTGGCCTGCACGCCGCGCAGGTAGTTCTCCCCCGTGACCCCGCTGGAGTACATCGAATAGCGGCCGAGCGCGTCGCAATGCCACAGGTAGATGGCATAGCCCGAGAGGTCGGCGCAGGAGGCGTTGGTGTTCACGAGCTCGATGATGACCTGAAGCGGCACCCCCGCGGCGGTACCGCTGGCGCCGGCGATGCTGGAGCGGATGTCGCTGCGCACGATGCCGCTGAGCGCGAGCGCGTTGGCCACGCTGCCGTTGGCGCTGTTGGAACCGTCGCCCGGGTAGGGGCCTTCGGTCTCGGACGGGATGACGGAGCAGCCTGATGGGGTGGTGGTGCCGCCTGACGAACCGGAGGAGCCGGAAGAACCGAAAGAACCGGAGGACGAACTGCTGCTGCCCGTCTCGCCACCGCCACCGCCACAGCTCGCCAGCACCATCGAGCCTGCGCCACCGATTGACAGTGCACCCGCGCCCATCAACCAGCGCAGCGTGGCGCGGCGCTCCAAGGCCTGCCTCTGCAGGCGGGTCAGGTCATGGGCCAGGCCCAGGTCGTGATCGTCGTTGTGGTCTTGGTGCATTGCGTCTCCTGGGCGGTGTCTGGGTGGAGGCATTGCATCGCTCGGATGTATCGAGGGAATGGGCAGATTGTGTCGGGGTGGAAATACTGGAGGTTGCTTCGGCGAAGCGCGAGTTGGACCCGGTGCATTGCCGGGGTTCCGTCCCGGCGGCCGGGTAACTTTCTTCTGCGGAGCCAGAAGAAAGTCACCAAAGAAGAGGCCCTGAACCGCACACGACCGCGACGACGCCAGAAGCGTCGCGCGAAAACCTCCACCGGCTTTTCGGGCAGACGCGAACCGCTGCGCTCTCGCTGCTGTCCCTATGACGAGCGCCATCCATCGCCCCTTCAGGCCGATTAACGCCGGCTGCACGCCGGGCTCACCAGGAAATACCGCGTCTCTGGGGCGATGCTCCATCGGCGAATGCGTAGGTTGGGGTGAGCGCAGCGAACCCCAACGTCGAGCGGTGCCAAGTTTGTTGGGGTTCGCGGTGCTCACCCCAACCTACAAAGAGCAACGAGCAGCGCGTCGCCCGAGCGACGCGGCATTTGCCATTTCTCGTAAGCACGGCGTGCAGCCGGCGTTAAGCGGCTCGGCGGTGCGATGGATGGTGCTGGGGACAAGGACAGCAGCGAGAGCGCAGCGGTTCGCGTCTGCCCACTCGCCGACCGGCTGTTGCACGGCGCAGCTCGTGCATGTGGTGCTGGTGTGCGGTTCAGGGCCTCTTCTTTGGTGACTTTCTTCTGGCCCCGCAGAAGAAAGTTACCCCGCCGCCGGGCGGGACTCCCGGCAATGCAGCGGACATGCGCCCTCTTCGCCAAACCAAATCAAACCACAGCTCAGCCAAGAATCAACTGCAACGACCCCTGCAACGCCCTCGTCAACGCCTCCAGCGCCTGCAGCAGCCGCTCGCTGCCCTGATGCATCCGCTGCACCGCATCGCCCTGCTCCACGCGCAGCCCGCGCAGCAACACAAGCCAGGCCTCGTCCACCGCAGCGAACGCCGGCTGCAACGCCGGGCCGGCGAGCGGCGCGGTGCGCACGCCATCGTAGGCCTTGATGAACTCGTCCAGTCCCGAGGCCAGACCGCTCGCATCGTGGCCGGGCACGACCTGGGCCAGCAGGCCCTCCTTGGCCAGCCGCTGGCTCAAGAGACGCAGACGCGTGACCTGGGCCAGCAGGCCGACCGGGCGCGGGCCGGCACGCTCCGACAGCCGCGCAACGAGCGTCTCGCTGCTGTCCAACAGGCGCTGCGCGGCAAGGTCGCTGCGGGCGAGGTCGGGCTGGCGGGCGGTAAGCGCTCCGTCGAGCTGGCCCCAGGCCGCAGACACGGCGCTCAGCTCCTCCGTCAGGTCGGCGCGCAGCAGTTCGCCAAGGCGCTCGAGGTTGGCCGTCACGCGATCGCGCGAGGCGTCCAGCAGCGCCTGGCACTCGCGGCGCTCGGGCGGCGCCAGGCGCGGCCAATGGCGCAGGGCCTGCAGCTTGACGAGGCGCTGGCTCAGCATGCGCTGGGCGCCGGCACGCTCCAGCGCCTCGGCCAGCTCGCTCGTGTGAACGACGCTGCGCGCCACCTCCGGCAGCTTGGACTGGGTCTGCATCGCCGTGTTGCGCAGCAGCGCAAAGGCGGCGGCCTCGTCGATGCCGCGCGCCTGCATCAACAGGCCCTTGGCACGCTCGGTCCACTTGCGCTCGTCGAGCTTCAGCTGGACGGCACTGTCGCGGGCCTGCAGGTGCGCGGCGAGGTCGCCGGCCCATCTCAGCGCCTCATCCAGAACCTCTGGCTGCACGTCGACGGGCAGCCACTGCAGCGCACCGCGAGCCAGCAGCGCCAGCCGCTCGGCCGGCTCGGGGGGCGGCGACAGCAGCAAGGCCGGCAGGCCGAAGGCCTGTTTGGAGTGCAGCAACTGCGCCAGGGCGGTGCGATCAGGGCACCAAAGCACGCCCAATGCTGGCCCCTCGGCGGGTGGCGTGAGCTCCGAAACGGTGCGCACATTCCAGCCGCGGGCCAGCAAGGCGTCGGCCTGCGGCGGTCGACCAGGACAGCACATCAACAGGGGAAGAACCGGGGCCTGGGTCGGGTGCGGGGCAGGAGCGGATGCGGTGTCGGACATGGCTTCTCAATTCACGCCCCAAAACGGCGCAAGAAACAGGCCAGCGTCGTTGCGGGCCGTCGGGCACAAGGCTTGCAAGTATCGGAGACGAAGCTCGCAACGTTGCGAGCGCCTCCCACTGTGACGCCCGCCGCCCTGGCACGCGACCTGTGGGTTAGCGTGGGTGCGCGCAGCCGCAAGATCGAGCCCACGATGTCCACCTTCCAGACCTTCAAGCGCGCCGGCCACAGCCCGACGCTGTTCGCCGCCTTCCTCTACTTCGCGTTCTCCTGCTGCATCTGGGTGCTCAACGGTGCGCTGGCCCCCTTCATCAGCGAGGCCTACCACCTGACGCCGGCCCAGAAGGGGCTGATGCTGTCGATCCCGATCATGGCCGGCGCGCTGATGCGCTTCCCGCTCGGGCTGCTGTCGCAGTACATCGGCCGCAAGAACGCCACGCTGGTCGAGATGGGCATGATCGCCGTGGCCATGCTGTACGGGGTCTTCATGGTGAAGAGCTACGACGACCTGCTCGCGATGGGCGTGCTGCTGGGCATCGCCGGCGCCAGCTTCGGCGTGGCGCTGAGCCTGGGCTCGGGCTCGTTCCCGCCGAAGTACAAGGGCCTGGCGATGGGTC
>SEEY01001071.1 GCA_004211235.1 Rubrivivax sp. | reverse complement strand
GATCAGCGCCATGCCGCTGGCGACGATGCCGACGACGGCGGTCTGCTGCGCGATGTTGTAGAGGTTCTCCGCCGTCAGAAAGCTGCCGGTGAGCACATGAAAGCCGATGGCGATGGCCACCAGCACGGCCGCCATGACGGCGAGCCGCTGGGTCTGGGCACTCATCGAAGCTCCTACTTGCAGGCCGCCGGCGCCTTGGCCGCGTCGACACCCTTGCAGATCACCGCCTTGCTGACCCAGCCGGCGCTGATCACCTGGTCGAGGTTCGCCTGCGTGATGGCCACGGGCGTCAGGAACTTGGCCTGCAGGTTGACCTTGCGTTCGCCGCCCGCCCAGGCCACGGCGCCGGGCACCTTCTGGCGTGCAGCCAGCAGCACGGCGGCCGCGGCGGCTTCACGGCCCAGGGCACGCGAGTCCTTCCACACGGTCACGGTCTGGGTGCCGAGGGCCACGCGGTTGAGCGCGGCATGGTCGGCGTCCTGGCCGCTCACCGGCACGCCCTTGATGCCGCGTGCCGCCAGGGCCGCGATGGCGCCTCCCGCGGTGCCGTCGTTGCTGGCCACCACGGCGTCCACACCGCCCTTGAGCTTGGTGAGGATTTGTTCCATGTTCTTCTGCGCCACTTCGGGCTTCCAGCCGTCGGTGTATTCCTCGGCGACGATCTTCACGTCGCCCTTCTTGACGGCGTCGGCCAGTGCGTCCTGCTGGCCGGCGCGCAGGAAGTCGGCGTTGGGGTCGCTCGGCGAGCCCTTGATCATCACGTAGCGGCCCTGCGGCTTGGCAGCCAGCACGGCCTTGGCCTGCTGGCGGCCCACTTCGCGGTTGTCGAAGGTGAGGTAGAACACCTCAGGAGCCTCGATGAGGCGGTCATAGGCGACGACGGGCACCTTGCGCGCCTTGGCCTTGTTCAGCGCGGGGACGATGGCGTCCTTGTCCATCGCCAGCACGATCAGCACCTTGGCGCCCTTGGCCAGCAGCGACTCGACGTCGCCGATCTGCTTTTCCGGCGAGCCGCCGGCGTCGGCGCTCACGTAGCTCGCGCCCTGGCGCGCCAGTTCGGCCTTGATGGCCGCTTCGTCGGTCTTCCAGCGCTCTTCCTGGAAGTTGGACCAGCTCACGCCAACCACCGGGCCGGCCGCATGCGCCTGCAACGACGCCGCCATCACGGCGCCCAGCGCCCACTTCATTTGAATCCGCATCATGTCTCCAACG
>SEEY01000273.1 GCA_004211235.1 Rubrivivax sp. | reverse complement strand
CCATCCAGGTCCACCCCGAAGGCTGGGGCCACCGCGAGCCGCAGGTGGCGGCGGCGATGGCCCCGTGGCTGGCGAGCGAACGCAGGGTCGAGCACTTCGAGATGCTGGGCTGAGGCCGAACCGAGGACAGCACCGGCGTGCTGTCCGACGCCTGCCGAACGACTGGCGCCTGCATGCGCCAGGCTTAGAGCGCCCGGACCATCTCCACATGGCCGATGCCGGCCTCTTCAAACGCCTCACCTCGGCGCTGGAAGCCGGCGCGCAGGTAGAAGTTCTCGGCTGACAACTGGGCGTGCAGCAGCACCTCGCGATAGCCCTGCCGCTTCGCCTCGGCCATCAGCGCGTCCAGCACCTGGCGGCCGATCTGCGTGCCGCGCATCGGGCGCAGCACGGCCATGCGGCCGATCTTGGCGACGCCGGGCACATGCTCCAGCAGGCGGCCGGTCGCCAGCGGCATGCCGAAACGGTTGCGCGCCAGTGCGTGCAGGCAGCTGGCATCGGCGGCGTCCCATTCCATGTCGGCCGGGATGCCCTGCTCCTCGATGAACACCTTCCGGCGGATGGCGCCGGCCGCGTCGCCCAGCTCTCGCCAGCCGTCAACCGCCACGTTGACCACGGGCTGCCCGGCCTCGAAGCCCTGGATGACGTCGCGAAGCGCATCGGGCACGCGAAGCGGCGTCTGCGTGGCCGGGTCGGCGAAGACGTAGACCATGTCGGCCTGCACCAGCAACTGCTCGCCGCGATAGACGCCGCAGTCGACCTTCATCGAGCTGTTGCCGAACTCACGGGTGCGCACGCCGATGGCCAGGCGGTCGTCATAGCGGGCGGAGCCGAGATAGTCCAGCACCGAGCGGCGCACGAACAGGTCGCCACCGAGCTGCTTCATCGTGTCGGCGTAGGGCAGCGCCAGCGCCCGCCAGTAGCCGCTCATCGCGGTGTCGAGGTAGGTCAGGTAGTGGCCGTTGAAGACGATGCCCTGGGCGTCGATCTCGGCCCAGCGCACGCGCAAGGGCTCAAGGTGGCGGAAGTCTGCGAGTTTCATGGTTTGAGCTTGTCCTGGATGGCGGCCGCGCAGGCGTCGAGGGCGGTCAGTGCCTCCGGGATCTGGCGGCCCAGCTTGATGAAGTCGTGCGTGACGCCGCGGTAGAGCTCCAGCTGCACGGAGACGCCGGCAGCCCGCAGCGTGTCGGCGTAGGCGATGCCTTCGTCGACCAGCGGGTCGCACTCGGCGAGCACCACGCACGCTGGCGCCAGGCCTGCATGGTCCTCGGCTTCGAGCGGGGCGAAACGCCAGTCGTGCCGCTGGCCGCGGTCGATGTAGTGGTCGAAGAACCAACCGATGCTCGCGGCGTCCAGCAGGAAGCCGTTGGCGAACAGCCGATGCGACGCGGTGCAAGGCGCGGCGGCGGTACCCGGCGTGATCAGCAGCTGCAGCGCCAGCGGCAGGCCGCGGTCACGGGCGAAGAAGGCGGTGACGGCGGCGAGGGTGCCGCCCGCGCTGTCGCCGCCCACGGCCAGGCGCGAGCCGTCCAGCCCGAGCGAAGCGGCGTGCTCGTGCAGCCAGGCCAGCGCCGCCCAGGCGTCGTCGACGGCGGCGGGAAAGCGGTGCTCCGGGGCCAGCCGGTAGTCCAGCGCCAGCACCGCCGCGCCGCTGCGCAGGGCCAGTTGGCGGCACAGGCTGTCATGGGTCTCGAGGTCGCCGATGGTGAAGCCGCCGCCGTGCAGATAGAGCATCACGGGCAGCTTCACTTCGCTCGACGCTTTGGGCGCATAAAGGCGCGCCGGGCGGCCGGCAGCTTCGATGTCTTCCACGCGCGGCAGCGGCGCACGCGGCAGATCGAGGATCTCGGCGCCCATCCGGTAGGCGATGCGCGCCTCGCGCGGCGTCAGCGTGTGAAAGGGTGGCCGGTTGGCACGACGGATGCGTTCGAGCACGCCGGCCATGCGGGGCGTCAACAGCGGTCTGGGATGCGTCATTGCGGCTGCATTCTCGACGCCCGCAAGGTGCGGCGATCAAGACATCCGACGAGTCGCCTGCTTGACTGCGGATGCCGCCGGCCGCCACTAGGATGAAGCGGCATCCAGCGGAGACACGCCATGGCCCAGATCCTCTACCTGACCCGCGTCGAACTGGCCTTCGGCGCCTGCAGCCTGCTGCCGGCCGAATGCGAGCGCATCGGCATCCGCCGGCCCCTCGTCGTCACCGACGCCGGCGTGCGCGCAGCCGGCGTGCTGGACCTGGCGCTGGCCGCCTTCGACGAGAAACCGCCCATCTTCGACCGCACGCCCGCCAACCCGACCGAGGCCGCCGTGCGGCTGGCCGTGCAGGTGGCGCAGGAGTTCGCGTGCGACGGCCTCATCGCCATCGGCGGCGGCTCCAGCATGGACCTGGCCAAGGGCGTGGCCATCGCGGCCACGCACGAGGGGCCGCTCAAGCGCTGGGCCACCATCGAGGGCGGCGCGGTCGACATCACGTCCAGGGTGCTGCCCGTCATCGCCGTGCCGACGACGGCGGGCACCGGCAGCGAGGTGGCGCGGGGTGCCATCCTCATCGTCGACGACGGCCGCAAGCTCGGCTTCCACAACTGGGAGCTGCTGCCCAAGGCGGCCATCTGCGACCCGGCACTCACGCTCGGCCTGCCGCCGGCGCTGACCGCCGCCACCGGCATGGATGCCATCGCCCACTGCATCGAGACCTTCCTGGCGCCGGCCTTCAATCCGCCGGCCGACGGCATCGCCTGGGAGGGTCTGCGGCGCGGCTGGCGCAGCATCGAGCGCGCCACGCGCGACGGCCAGGACCGTGACGCGCGGCTGGACATGATGTGCGCGAGCGTGCACGGCGCGCTGGCCTTCCAGAAAGGTCTGGGCGCCGTGCATTCGCTGAGCCATTCGCTGGGCGGCATCAACCCGCGCCTGCATCACGGCACGTTGAACGCGGTCTTCCTGCCGGCCGTCATTCGCTTCAATGCCGAGGCCGACACCGTGCGCCAGGAGCAGCGCATCGAAAGGCTCGCTCAGGCGATCGGCCTGGCCGGTGGCGATGCCGACAGCGTCGCAAGCGCCATCACGACGATGAATGCCCGGCTCGGCCTGCCCGCGGGCCTTGCAGCCATGGGCGTCGGGCCGGAGCTGGATGACCGCATCATCGAGCACGCGCTGCTCGACCATTGCCACAAGACCAACCCGCGGACCGCCAGCGCCGCCGACTACCGCGCGCTGCTCTCCGCCGCCCGTTGAAGCCTCGTTCACCGGGGCGACCGTTACATATCGCTCACAGCGTGATCAAAGTCCGGATCGGATCTGTCGCGGCGCTTGCCGGCGCACTAGCATCCCCGGAGAGCCGGCGGGCCGAGCGCCACCGGGGTGCGACAACGACAGGAGGGTCCCATGAACCAACTATCCATCGGCAAGCGCCTGGCAGCGGGCTTTGCGCTGATCCTGGCACTGGCGGCGTGCGTCATTTCACTCGCGTCCTGGCGCTTGACTTCGACCGCCGAGGCCACGCGCCAGATGATGGCCGAGCCGCTGATCAAGGAGCGGCTGCTCGCGGACTGGAACCGCAACATCAACTCCGGCGTGCGCCGCACGATGGCCATTGCCAAGAGCTCCGACCCGTCCCTCGTCGAGCTCTTCAAGGATGACCAGGCGCAGTCCACCAAGTCGTCCGGCGAATTGCAGGAGCGCATCAAGGCGCTGATCAGCTCGCCCGAGGAACAGGCGCTCTTCGACATCGTCGGCAAGACGCGCAAGGACTACATCACGGCGCGCGACGAGATCGTCAAGCTGAAAAAGGACGGCCAGTCCGAAGCGGCGGACAAGCTGCTGACCGAGGCCTTCCTGCCGGTCTCCAAGGTGTATCTGCAGCACATGCAGGAGTTCCTGGACTATCAACGCAAAAGCATCGACAAGACCGCCGCAGAGATCGATGCCGCCAACAGCCGGGGTCGCATGCTGCTGTTCGCATTCGGCGCCGCCATGCTGGCGGTGGGCATCGCCGCAGCCTGGAGCATCACGCGCAGCATCACCGAGCCGCTGGCGGCTGCCAACGATCTGGCCGAGCGGGTCGCCGATGGCAACCTGCTGCGCTCGGGCGCGGGGGCGGCGGCGCGCTCCGACGAGATCGGCAAGCTGCAGAGCACGCTGCGGCGCATGCGCGAGACGCTGTCCCAGACCATCGGCAGCATCCGCGACTCCTCCGAATCCATCGCCACGGCGTCGGCCGAGATCGCCAGCGGCAACCAGGACCTCAGCGCCCGCACCGAGAAGGCCGCGTCCAGCCTGGAGCAGACCGCCAGCGCCATGGAGCAGCTGACGGGCACCGTGCAGCAGTCGGCGGCCTCCGCCGGCCAGGCGAATTCGCTCGCGGTGTCCGCCGCCAGCGTCGCTCAGCGCGGTGGCGAGGTGGTGGGCCAGGTGGTGCAAACGATGGACGAGATCAACGCCAGCTCGCACAAGATCGCCGACATCATCGGCGTCATCGACGGCATCGCCTTCCAGACGAACATCCTGGCCCTGAATGCGGCCGTCGAGGCGGCCCGCGCCGGCGAACAGGGCCGCGGCTTCGCGGTCGTCGCCAGCGAAGTGCGCTCGCTGGCCGGCCGCTCGGCCGATGCGGCCAAGGAAATCAAGAGCCTGATCGGCAGCAGCGTCGAACGCGTCGAAGCCGGCTCTCGCCTGGTGGCCGAGGCGGGCAAGACGATGGCCGAACTCGTCGGCGCCGTGCAGCGCGTGAAGGACATCATGGGCGAGATCACCACCGCCACGGCCGAGCAGTCCGATGGCATCGCCCAGGTCAACATCGCCATCGCCCAGCTTGACCAGGTCACGCAGCAGAACGCGGCGCTCGTCGAGGAATCCACTGCCGCGGCCGAGAGCCTGCGCGAGCAGGCACTGACGCTGAACGGCGCGGTGGGCACCTTCCAGGTCGCGCGCTGAGCGCCTGCTGGGCCGGCGCGGCGCGCGGCCGTTCCAGCAACGCGGTGACAAAAAAAGCCCGCCGAGGCGGGCCGAAAGTCGGGGAGTTGACGTTCCCTGATCTGATCTGAACCGACGGTCGATCAACCGTGCTTCGCGTCGAAGAACTGTTCGTCTTCGGTGGAGCCCTTCAGTGCCGCGGTGGAGGCCTGGACTTCGATGGTGGTGGTGACGGCGTCGAAGTAGCCGGTGCCCACCTCGCGTTGGTGCTTCACTGCGGTGAAGCCCTTCTCGGCGGCGGCGAACTCCTTCTCCTGCAGTTCGACGAAGGCGCTCATCTGCTGGCGTGCATAGCCGTGGGCCAGTTCGAACATCGAGTAGTTCAGGCTGTGGAAGCCCGCCAGCGTGATGAACTGGAACTTGTAGCCGAGGGCGCCCAGCTCGCGCTGGAACCTGGCAATGGTGGCGTCGTCGAGGTTCTTCTTCCAGTTGAAGGACGGCGAGCAGTTGTAGGCCAGCAGCTTTCCCGGGAACTTGGCGTGGATCGCGTCGGCGAAGGCCTTGGCGAAGGCCAGGTCCGGCTTGCCGGTCTCGCACCAGATCAGGTCGGCATAGGGCGCGTAGGCCAGGCCGCGGCTGATGGCCTGCTCCAGGCCGTTGCGGGTGCGGTAGAAGCCCTCGACAGTGCGCTCGCCGGTGCAGAAGGGCTTGTCGTTGTCGTCGATGTCGGCAGTGACGAGGTCGCCGGCCTCGGCGTCGGTGCGGGCGACGAGCAGCGTGGACACGCCCATGGTGTCGGCCGCCAGACGGGCTGCAACCAGCTTGTTGACCGCCTCACGCGTCGGCACGAGCACCTTGCCGCCCATGTGGCCGCACTTCTTGGCGCTGGCCAGCTGGTCCTCGAAGTGCACGCCCGAGGCGCCGGCCTCGATCATGGACTTCATCAGCTCGAAGGCGTTCAGCACGCCGCCGAAGCCG
>SEEY01000272.1 GCA_004211235.1 Rubrivivax sp. | reverse complement strand
CTGCACAACCACAAGGCCGACCACGAGTCGCTGCGTCCCGCGGCTGAGTGCCAGCCCATCGCCTACCCCAAGGCGGACGGCAAGCTGACCTTCGACAAACTCTCCTCGGTGTTCATCTCCAACACCAACCACGAAGAGAACCAGCCGGCCCACCTGACGCTGAAGAACGATGCCGTGCCGGTGCAGGTCAACCTCGCCACCTACGCCGGCCCGGAGAGCCGCTACTGCCCGGCCGGCGTCTACGAATTCGTGCCGAACGGCAGCGGCGACCAGCGCCTGCAGATCAATGCGCAGAACTGCGTGCATTGCAAGACCTGCGACATCAAGGACCCGACGCAGAACATCGTCTGGGTCACACCGGAAGGCGGCGGCGGGCCGAACTACGCCGGCATGTAAGTCTGCTTGCAGCGCAGCCCCGGGGGCCGATAGGCTGCCGCCTTCCAACGGCATCCCGGGAGCAAGCGTGAGTGCAGGAAAGATCAGGGTCGGCATCGGCGGCTGGAATTTCGAGCCCTGGCGGGACAACTTCTACCCCGAGGGCTGGCCGCAGTCGCGTGAGCTGGAATACGCCAGCCAGCGGCTCACGGCCATCGAGATCAACAGCACCTACTACGGCGCGCAGAAGCCCGCCACTTTCGCCAAGTGGCGCGACACGGCGCCCGACGGCTTCATCTTCTCGCTCAAGGCGACACGCTATGCGACGCAGCGCCGCGTGCTGGCCGACGGCGCCGACTCCATCAAGCGCTTCATCGGCAGCGGCATCGCCGAGCTGGGCGACAAGCTCGGCCCCATCGTCTGGCAGCTCGCCCCGACGCACAAATTCGACGCGGCGGACCTGACGGCCTTTCTCGAACTGCTACCCGACCAGGTGGACGGACTGAAGCTGCGCCACGCGCTGGACGTGCGGCACGACAGCTTCCGCTGCGCGGAATACGTGGCACTCGCGCGCAGGTTCAAGGCGGCGACGGTGTTCACCGAGTCCGACGACTACCCCGCCATCCCGGACGTGACGGGCGATTTCGTCTACACGCGCATCATGCGCACGCACCCCGACGAGCCGCTGGGCTGCAAGGCGGAGGTCTTCCCTCCCCTGGCCGCCGCCGCACGTGTCTGGGCCGAAGGCGGCGAGCCCGACGGCCTGCCGCGCATCGAGCCGACGCCGGCCGAACCGGCGGCGCCGCGTGATGTCTTCGTCTACTTCATCAGCGGCGCCAAGGAGCGCGCACCGCATGCCGCGATGGCGCTGCGGCGGGCCCTGGGCGAGACGGTCGAGCCCTGACCCTTGAGCCTTAGGTCCCGGCGGCACGCGCCACCACCTCGACGGGCGGACGGGGTGCGATGTGATCGCGGAAATACGCCTGCACCGCCTCTGCCGTCACGGCCCGCAAGCCGGCAACCTCGCCCAGCATGGCGTCCTTCATGCGCGGGTCCGCCTGGATGCGCGCCAGCCAGCTGAGCCAGTAGGCCGGACTCTCGGGCTCCTTCAGCGCGCTCTCCAATCGCGGCTGGCGGGCCCGCTCCAGTTCGTCCGCACTGACCGGCTGGCCGGCGAGGTCGTGCAGCTGCGCGCGCAAGAGTTCGCGGACCGCATCGAACTTCTCGGGCGGCGTCTCGATGTTCACCGAGAGGCGCCCGGCGCCCGGCACGTCCAGCGAGCCGCCCGCCCCCGCCTGCGGCGAATAGGTGATGCCCAGCTTCTGGCGCACGGTGTCCACCAGGCGGGCCTGCAGCAAGGCGCCGGCCACTCGGCCGGTGTACGACAGCGCCGGATCTGCCCAGTGGTCCGGCATGGACCAGTACCAGCCCAGCACCGCCTGGTCCGCCCGACCGCGGTGATAGACGACATAAGGTGCACCGCCGCCCGTCACGGGCTCTGCCTTCAACTCGGCAGGCGACTGCCGGGGTCGCTCGTCGCCGGCGCCGAAAGTGGCCTGCACCGCGGCAATGGCGGCGTCTTCCGTCACGTCGCCGACGATGACGATGTCGGGCGCGCCGGCCAGCGCGGGCTGCAGGATCGCGGGCAGTTCGTCGGCCCGCGTGGTGCTCACGTCGGCCGCGCTGAGCAGCAGCCCCAGGCGCGCATCGCCGCGGTTCATGACGCGCGCGACCTCGCGCTCATGGACCGCGGCGGGCCGTGCCTCCAGCGAGGCCACCTGGCTGCCGCCCAGCGCGGCCAGCTTCTCGCCGAACTCGGGGCGAAAGCCCGGGTCGCGCGCATGGGCCGCCAGCAATTGCAGCTGGGCCAGCAGGTCTGCGGGGCGGGTCGTGCCGGACAGCGTGAAGGCATGCGGGCCCACGCCGAAGCCGACCGCGATGCGCTTGCCACTGCGCTGCCGCCACTGCTGGATTTCCGCCATCGACCTCTGCCCGGTGCCACCCGACACCACGGCATTGCCCAAGGCCCAGATGGCATGCCAATGCCTCGGCGCGATGCCGGCGCGGCCCTGGCCCAGCTGAACCCGCACGCTCACGCTGTCCTTCTGCAGCGAGGTGCTCTTGATGACCAGCCGCGCGCCATTGGCGAACCGCACATTCGTCGTGCCCAGCTCGGCGTCCTGCGTGCGGGCCACGACGGCACTGGGCGGGCCGAAGTCGGTGTAAGGCCAGTCCGCCACCGCAACTGCCACCGGCTCGGCGAGCGGCCGCGCCATCGCACCGACCAGTTGCTGGTTCACCTTCTCCACACCGAAGGCGCCGGACTGGGTGCTGCGGAACAGCAGGGGCTGGGTGCCGCCGAAGCAGTCGCGCAGCGCGGCCGTCAGCTCTTCGGGCTGAAGGGCGGCCAGCAGCGGCTCCGTCTCCGTCATCGCCTGCTGCGCGCTCAGATGCGGCGCATGGGGCCGGACGGCGTTGATCAGCCGGTCTGCGATGGCCGCGTGCGGTCGAGTCGGCTCCTGGGCCAGCCGGGCCTGCATCTCGCTGCGCACGCCCGGCAGCAGGCGCTCCATGTCGGTCTGGGTCACGCCATGGACCAGCAGTTGCCGCAGCTCGGCCACCGCCGCGTCGAGCGCGTCCGTCCATCGCCCCGGCTGTGCTCGCACGGCCAGCTGGGCCAGCCCGGCCACGTCATAGACGGACGCCTGCACGCTGGCCGTGGCGCCAACCAGGGGGCTGCCCGGCTGCTGCGCACGATCCCTCAGATGCTGGTTGAGCGCACTGACGGCCAGACCCAAAACCAGGAACTCGCGCGACACCGCCGGCGTGTGCGGGCGGATGTCCACCGGCCGCAGCCAGGTGAGCGTGAGCCCGCCGGGAGCGTCCGGGGCGACGTACTCGACGGTCGGCCGCGTCGGCCGGGCCAGGCCCAGGTCGGGCGTGTCCGGCGGCGTGTCGTTGCGCCAATCGCCAAAACGCTGCCGGATCTGGCGCTCCACGGCGTCCACGTCGATGTTGCCGACGACGATCAGCGTCGCGTTGTCGGGCCGGTAATTGGCCGCGTAGTAGCGGCGCAGCCGCTCGGCCGTGGCGGCCTGCACGGTCTCGATGCGGCCGATGGGCAGGCGCTGCGGCACCCGCGTGCCTTCCAGCTGCTGCTGCATCTGGGCGAGGGCGGCTCGCATCGTGGGCCCGTCGCGCAGGCGCTCCTCGGACAGGATCACCCCCTTCTCCTGTTCGATGAGCTGCGGGTCCAGCGTCAGCCGCTCGCCGATCTCGCGGAACAGCATCAGCCCCGTGTCCAGCGCGGCAGCGTCGGCCCTGGGGAAGTTGAAGTGGTAGATCGTCTGGTCCAGCCCGGTCGTGGCATTGGTGTCGGGCCCGAAGCGCAGGCCCAGGCGCTCCAGCATGCGGATGACCTCGCCGTCCGCCACATTGGCGCTGCCCCGGAAAGCCATGTGCTCCAGGAAGTGCGACAAGCCCCGCTCCTCGTCACGCTCCTGCAGCGAGCCCGACCCGATGCGCATGCGCATGGCCACGCCGTCCCTGGGCGTCTCGTTGTGCTGCAGGGCGTAGCGCAGGCCATTGGGCAGGCGGCCGAAGCGCACGGCGGGGTCGGGCGTGCGCTGCGCCAGCTCGTAGCCCCACAGCGGGCCGCCGGATCGCTGCTCGGCGACGGCTGCGGTGAGTGCCGCGTCGGCGAGCGCCTGCGGCGCAGGCAACGCCAGCGCCAGCGTCAATGCGGCGGCAAAGGCCGTGGCGCACCGGCGCGGGTTCAGCCGATGGCATGTCTCGTTCATTGGAGTTTTCATCCCTGTCGCCTTGTCATCAGGCGGCCGGACGGTAGCGCGCGGGCACGGCGGCCCCGAGTCAGACGCGTGAGTGTTTGACGGGCAATATTTCCCGGCCCATCCGGGGCGGCTCAGGCCTCGGTCAGCCTTCCAGCCGCGCCATCCACGCAGCGACGGCACGCTCCTCGGCGCTGCCCGAAGCCGCGAGCGACTCACGGATGCGCTCACGCTCCGCGGCCGCGCGGTTCTGGCTCATCTTGAGCTTGAGCTCCCAGCGTGTCACGCGGATGCGAAAGCCGACGATGGCGCCAAGCAGCTTGAACTGGTAGTCCTCCGTCAGGCCGCGCCACTGCTCGGCATAGCCCGGTTCGAAGCGGCCGATGAGGCGCTTGAGCAATGCATCCTTGTCGGCCTGGCCGTCGATGAGTTCGACTTCGCCATAGACATGCAGCGCCGCGTAGTTCCAGGTCGGCACGTTCTTGACCGAGTCGTAATGGCTGGGGCTCACGTAGGCACCCGGGCCGCTGAACACGGCGAGCAGCGAGCGCTGCTGCGACAGCCAGCCCCAGTGCGGGTTGGCGCGGGCCATGTGGCCTTCGAGCGTGAAGCCGTCTTTGCCGGCTTCGGCAATCATCGGCAGGTGGCTGCCGAAGCTGTCACCGCTCGCATCCGGACCGACCAGCAAGGCCAGCGGATGCTCGGCGACGAGGCGCAGCGCGTGTGCGAGATCGGCGGAGGCGAAGTGCTTGGGCAGGTACACGGCGGAGCGGTGGTCGATGCGGAAGGGCCATGATCATCGCGCACCAAAACGGACGCCGGCAGCAAGCGCATTTGCGTGACGACTTGCGCGCGGCACCCGCGCTGCAGGCGGGCCAGCGCGCCACTCTGCGGCATGCTTCGACACAGCTCGTAACGGATCACCAAAGGCCACGCGCGATGAACAAGGTCTGGCACAGGGGTCTCCCCTTCAGCCCCGAGGTCCTGCCCTATCTGCGCCGCATGGCGCTTGTAGACGAGCATCGCGAGGCGCTGCTGAGGCTGCAGGGCGTGTGGGACAGCCTGGCCCTGCTCGGCCAGATGAGCG
The DNA here is from genome assembly GCA_004211235.1 of Rubrivivax sp. The sequence continues at coordinate 642 of SEEY01000272.1, read as the reverse complement.
GCACGGCCACCGACATCGCGCACACCCGCACCGCCTTCCAGGAGCTGACCGCCACGCTGCTGGACAGCCTGGCCCGGCGCCTGCGAAGCCATGCGTTGCAGCGCATGGAGGGCAAGGCCCGCGTCGCCATCGACATCCTCGTGCGCAACCTGTTCGAGCGCACGGCGGACGTCGGCTTCCTCGCCGTGGACGGCCCGCTGTGCGCGCATGCGACGCTGGATCCGGCCGACCCGGACCACGCGGCCAGCCGCGCCGCACTCCAGGCACGCTTCGCCGCGTACACGGCCAAGTATTCGGTGTACGACGACGTCATCGTGCTGTCGCCGCAAGGCCAGGTGCTGGCGCGCCGCGATGAGGCCGGTTCGCAGAGCGCCTGTGACGAGCCGTGGCTGGCCGCGGCATTGGCATCCGATGCGCCCTACTTCGAGCGTCACGGACCGACCGCGCTGCTCGGCGGCCGGCCCGGCCTGATCTACGCCCGCGCCTTGCGCACGCCAGACGCCGGGAAGGAAGTGATCGGCCTGCTGTGCCTGTCGTTCCGTCTCGAGGACGAGATGGCCGCCGTCTTCCGGCAACTGCTGTCGGGGGATGACGAGCGCGGCGTCATCTGCCTGCTGGATGCCGGCCAGCGCGTGCTGCAGA
>SEEY01001070.1 GCA_004211235.1 Rubrivivax sp. | reverse complement strand
ATGTCGTGCAGCGCGTTGTCACGACGATGGGCGAGATCAGCGACTCCAGCCGCAAGATCGCCGAGATCATCGGCACCATCGACGGCATCGCCTTCCAGACCAACATCCTGGCGCTGAATGCAGCCGTCGAGGCGGCCCGCGCCGGCGAGCAGGGCCGCGGCTTCGCGGTGGTGGCGGGCGAGGTGCGGGCGCTGGCCCAGCGCAGTGCCCAGGCGGCGCGCGAGATCAAGACGCTGATCGGCGCCAGCGTCGAGAAAGTTGCGGCGGGCAGCCAGCTCGTCGGCGAGGCGGGCATGACCATGGGCGACATCGTCGGCCAGGTGCGCCGCATGACCGACCTCATGGTCGAGATCAATGCCTCGGCCAACGAGCAGAGCAGCGGCATCGGCCAGGTCAACCAGTCGGTCGCGTCCATCGACCAGGGCACGCAGCAGAACGCCGCGCTGGTGGAGCAGAGCGCTGCGGCGGCCGAGAGCCTGCAGCAGCAGGCGACGGGCCTGCTCGACGTCATCGCGCAGTTCAAGACCGCGCAGCCGCGCAGGGGCTTCGCCACCTGAGGCGATGCGGCCCCGATGGGGTCGATAAACTGCAGCCGGCCGCAACCCGCGGCCGTTTGCACGTCTACCCGACCGTCTCCCGATGAATCCTGATGCCAGCCGCCTGTGGCGCGCGCCCCGCTGGGCCCTGTCAGTGCTGTTGGCCTGTTTGGCCATGGTCGGGCCCTTCTCCATCGACACCTATCTGCCGGCCTTCGCCGGCATCGGCGCGGCGCTGGATGCAACGCCGGTGCAGATGCAGCAGACGCTGTCGGCCTATCTGTTCGGGTTCGCCGCAGCCAACCTCTTCCATGGCGCGTTGTCGGACTGCTTCGGCCGCCGGCCGGTCGTGCTGATCGGCCTGGCGGTCTTCACCGCGGCGAGCGTCGGCTGCGCGCTGGCGGGTTCGGTCGGGCAGCTGGTGTTCTGGCGCACGGTGCAGGGCATGTCGGCCGGGGCCGGCATCGTCGTGTCGCGGGCCATCATCCGCGACATGTTCCCGCCGGCGGATGCCCAGCGGATCATGTCGCAGGTGACGCTGTTCTTCGGCATCGCGCCGGCCATCGCGCCGATGGTGGGCGGCTTTTTGTTCGTGCATGCCGACTGGCACTCGATCTTCTGGTTCCTGACCTTCGTCGGCAGCGCACTCTTCATCTCGAACTGGCGGTTGCTGCCGGAGAC
>SEEY01001069.1 GCA_004211235.1 Rubrivivax sp. | reverse complement strand
CACGCCTTCGGGCGCCACACCCACGAGCAGTTCGGCATCGGCCTGATCGAGCGCGGCGCCAGCATGCCGGGCGTCAGGCCGAAACTGCGGACGAAGCAGCGCGTCATGTGGCTCTGGTCCGCAAAGCCGCTGACGGCTGCCGCCTCCGCCAGCGGCAGGCCGGCGCGCACCAGCTGCCGCGCCAGCAGCACGCGGCGCTGCAGCAGGTAGGCATGCGGCGGCAGCCCCGTGAGCCGCGTGAAGGCGCGCAGGAACTGGTAGCGGCTCAGCCCGGCCTCGGTGGCGAGCGCCACCAGCGTCAGTTCGGCGCTCGGGTCGCCGTCGATGCGCTCGCGCGCCGCTTCCACATCACGGCCAAGGGCGGGCCGCTCGCGGATTGTCGGGCGGAGCAGCCGGCCGACCAGCGCGAGCAGCGCCGCTTCGGACTGCAGTTCGCCGTCGCTGACCGGCGCTGACGTGGCCGCGCGGAACAGCGCCCGAAAGCGTGCCACGACCGCGGCGTCGCGGATCACCGGCGCCGTGAATTCGAAGGCCTTGCCGGGCGCCACGTCCACGGCCGCATCGAGCAGCCTGGCCGGGTCGATGTAGAGCATGTGCCAGCGTCGCCCACTCGCATCGAACGGCGTGCCGTCGTGCACCTCGCCCGGGTTCACGGTGATCAGGTCGCCCGCGCCGGCCTCAACAAGGCCGCGGCCGCTGGCGGACTTCTGCGCGCCGCGCTCGATCAGGCCGATGCCGAACTGCTCGTGGGTGTGGCGCCCGAAGGCGTGGGCGGAATCGGCCCGAACGGCCTCGACGCCGGCCATGCCGGACGGCAGGAACTGGAAGCCTCGGGCTGCGGACATGCCCGAGTGTCGCCCGTCAGTTCAGGTGCTGCCACAGGGCCGCGCCCCAGATGCCGGCGGCCAGCATGAGGGCCAGCAGCACGGCGGCGCTGGCGATGTCCTTGGCGCGCTTCGACAGTTCGTGCCGTTCGATGGACACGCGGTCGACCGCGGCTTCGATGGCCGAGTTCAGCAGCTCCACGATCAGCAGCACCAGCAGCGAACCGAGCAGCAGCGCGGCCTGTTCCCAGCTCTTGGCCAGCCAGAAGGCCAAAGGCGCAGCCACGATGCACAGCCACGTCTCCTGCCGGAAGGCGCTCTCGCCGGTGTAGGCGGCCTTCAGGCCGGCCCATGAGTAGCCGGCCGCGTGGACGAGGCGGTCCAGGCCGGTGC
>SEEY01001068.1 GCA_004211235.1 Rubrivivax sp. | reverse complement strand
GCCAGCAGGTTCCCTGCCAGGTCACCTTGCATACGAAGCCGCTCGCACCAGCCGGCCATGTGCGCGTCGAGCGCCGGCAATGCGGCGCGAAACGCAGGCCAGCTCCTGCGCAGGTCGCCGTCGCCGTTCCACGCATGCCATGCCGCGCGGCAGGCTTCTGCCGCTTGCGCCGGCATCGCTTCCGTGTAACGGTCGAGGAAGGCATCGAGCTTGATCCGGTGCGCTTCCTCCTGCTGCGGGTAGATATGCCAGACGAAAGGCTTCCTCGCCCACTGCGCCCGCACCATGCTGTCTTCGCCGCGCACCAGGTTCAAGTCGCAACACCACAGCAGCTTGTCGTAGTCCGGCTGGTCGAGGAAAGGCACGGCCTGCAGCGTCAGGCTGCCCCGGCGGACCAGGTCGCCTGGCCCGAACGCACGCCCGGTCCACGCTGCGAGCGCGGCGCCGGCCACGCCTTCGGGCACCAGCAGCAAGGTGGGCCGGCCTTCATTGCACAACGCATCGAGCAACGCCGCCACCGGCGCATCCGGATAGCAGAACAGCGACATTAGGCAGTCGCCGGGCACGGGATGCACGCCGATGCCCGCCAGGAAAGTGGCCTGCATCGCCGGGTCGGCGGCAAAGGCCGCCCGGCGCTGTTCGAGCCCGGCTTCCTCCAGCAGGCCGCCCGTGCCGGCGGAAAAACCCGGGAAGAAAAAATACTTGGTCAGCTGCAGCTGCGGATGAGGCGACGGCAGGCCATGGCAGCCGGCCACCCACGCTTCCGCGCTCAGGTATTCGAGGTTGATCCAGACCGGCGCCGTGGGGCGCGCAGCCATCGCGGCCAGGGTCGCGGCAGGCAGTTCGCAGCCGAAGGCTTCGATCACCACGTCGGCCACGTCGGCCACGTCGGCCACGTCATGTCCGGCGGCGTCATCCCAGCGACGCACCGCCACGCCCTCCAGCTGCTGTTCCTGCGCGGCGGTGTCCACCGCCGCGCAGAGGCGGCGGAAGCTTGTCAGGTCGTCGACCCACAGCCTGACCGCCAGTCCCTGCTCCGCCGCCAGCTGGCGCGCCAGGCGCCAGCAGACGCCGATGTCGCCGTAGTTGTCGACGACCCGGCAATACAGGTCCAGCGTCTGCGGGAAGGCCATGGCGGAGCGCCTTGGTGCTTACCAGGAAGTAATGACCGAGTCCTTGAACTTGCCGGCGACGAACTGCTTCACTTCCGGGCTGTGGT
>SEEY01001067.1 GCA_004211235.1 Rubrivivax sp. | reverse complement strand
GCGCCAGAACGCGATAGCCCATGCCGCGGCGCGACTCGATGCTGTCGCGCCCGAGCTTGCGTCTCAGGTTGGCGACGTGCACCTCCAGCGCATTGCTGCTGGCCGGCTCGCCGTCGAAACCCAACACCAGGCGTTCCAGCGCCTCCTTGCTCACCCAGCGGCCGACGCGCAGCGCCAGGGCCTCGAAGACAGACCACTCGCGCGCCGTCAGCTCCACCGCCTCGCCGCTCGCCCAGGCGCGCCGCCCTGCCAGGTCCACGTGCACGGCATGCCGCAATGCCAACCCCTGTCCGCCGGCATGCTGGCGCCGCAGCAGCGCGCGCAGGCGCGCGGCCAGTTCCTCGGGTGCGAACGGTTTGACAAGATAGTCGTCAGCGCCCGCATCCAGGCCGTCGATGCGGTCGGCCAGGCCGTCACGCGCGGTGAGCAGCAGGGCGGGCGTGGGGTCGCCCGTACGACGCAGTTCGCCGAGCCACTGCCGGCCCGAGCCGTCCGGCAATTGCCAGTCGAGCAGCCAGGCGTCGAACGGCTCGCCGCGCTGCGCACTTCGGGCGCTCGCGAGGTTGCGGCACCAGTCGACGACATGGCCCTCGGCAGCCAGAAAGTCGCGCAGCCCCTCGCCGAGGATGGGATCGTCTTCGAGCAGCAGCAGCCTCATGCAGGCACGGTAGCACCGGCGGCCTTCATCCCCGCTTCAGGTTGGCTTCAGCGTCGCTTCAGGGGCTGCGCCTGCAATGGCACACCATGCACATCGCTCCCACTCACCGCCGGCCGCTCGCCGCCCTGTCCATCGGCCTGCTCTTCGTGCTGGCGTGGGATGCAGGCGGGCTCGACCTGACACTGGCCCGTTGCTTCGGCAGCGCCGCGGGTTTCGCGGCGCGAGAGGCGGTCTGGTCGCGGGACGTGTTTCACGCCGGCCTGCGCGACCTGTGGATCTTCACCTGGCTGCTGCTTGCCGTGGACGCCTGGCGGCCTAAGCCGGCCCGAGGCGGGCCGTCGCGCCGGGACCGCCGGCTGGCGCTCACCGCAGGGCTGCTGGTGCTGCTGGCCGTTCCGGCGTTGAAGGCGTTGAGCCACACCAGCTGCCCATGGAGCCTGCTGGAGTTCGGCGGCATGTCGCCCTGGGTTTCGCACTGGGACTGGACGCTGCGCGACGGCGGCCCGGGGCACTGCTTTCCCTCCGGACACACCGCTGGCGCGGCGGCATTCAGCCCTTTCG
>SEEY01001066.1 GCA_004211235.1 Rubrivivax sp. | reverse complement strand
GTCAGCGCGGTGGCCTCGGCGGTGATGCCGCCGTAGCTGGTCAGCTTGACCTTGTAGTAGCCGGCCTGGCCGACTTCGCCGTCATGGGTATAGTCGGCGCCGTATTTCTTGTAGCTGAAGCTGTCCGCCTTGCTGGTGTCGAAGTCGCCGCCCGGGCCGATGCTCCCGGTGACCGGCAGCACCTGCAGCTGGCCGCCCTGCTCCCAGCAGCCGGCGCCGGACACGAAGGAGTGGCCGAAGCCGCGGATGCGCTTGTCGCTGTAGCGGTAGCCGGCGTAGAAGTCGGTGCTTGGGCTGACCTGGATCAGGCCGAACGGGGCCGAGGCGCCAGGATAGGTGTTGCCTTCGTCCTGGGTGCCGATCAAGGTGTTGACGGGCATGCTGCCCGCCGGCAGGTTCGCCGCGCTAGGGGCGGCCATCGGCAGCGCGAAGGCGGCCATCAGTGCCGCGCACAGGGCCGGCTGGTACAGCGCGAATCGGGTACGGCTCGTCACGTGAGGTCTCCTTGGAGTTGATCGAACAGGCGTTGCATGGCCGCCAGCGGCGGCGGAGTGGCACCCGCTTGCAGGCAGGCGGCGGAACCGGCCGCCAGCGCTGCGTGCAGGTGCGACTGCAGCGGACGGCCGGGATGATTCGACAGGCTGTGCAGCAAGCCGGCGGCGCTGGCGTCGCCGGCGCCGACCGTGTCCACCACGGCGACCTTGGGCGCGCCCGCATCGCTGCGCGCGTCGCCGAGGAGCAGGCTGGCGCCGTCGCCACCGCGGGTCAGCAGGTAGTAGGCGGACGGGTTCATGGCGCGCAGCTGCGTCAAAGCCTGCTCCGGCTCGGTGCCGGGGAACAGGCCGCGCAGGTCGTCGTCGGACACCTTGATGACGTCGGCCAGCTCCGCCATCGCCTGCAGCGTCGGCGTGTAGCGCTCGTCCATCAGGTTGCGGTAGTTCGGGTCGTAGCTGATCTTGACCCCGCGCGCCTTCAGCTGGCGCGCCAGCGCGACCAGGTTCGAGGCCAGCGGTTCGCGCGCCAGGCTGATGCCGCCGAAGTGCGCCCAGCGCAGCGCCTCGTCCCAGCCGGCCGGCAGCGCCGCCGGATCGAAATGCAGGTCGGCGCTGTCGTCGCCGATGAAGAAGTAGCGCGGCGGCTCGGTCTTCTCGACGATTGCGAGCAGCGGCGAACGCTCGACGCGCTACTTCTTCATCGGCGACGACAGCGCCGACCTGCATTT
>SEEY01001065.1 GCA_004211235.1 Rubrivivax sp. | reverse complement strand
GCCGCGCAGCAGCGAGCGAAGCGAGAGCGCGGCATCCACGCGCGCCAGCGTGAGCAGCGGCGGCCGGTCAGCCGCCGGCCCGGCAATGCGCAGCCCGTCGACGACGACGGCCAGCCGCCAGGGCTGGAAGTGCGCCTGCTCGATCTGCACCGGGCGGCCCAGCGCCTCGCTGGCGAGCGCCACGCCTCGGCCGGCGATCCAGCCGGGCAGCGCCAGGGTGACGATCAACAGCGCGAGCGTGAACAGCGCCGACAGCGCGGCAATCACCCAGAGGGCGGTACGGAGGGGGGAACGGGAAGCGGTCATCACGGCGGGCGCATTATTGTTGTCGGCGAAGATGACGGTCGTGAGCCTCTCCTTCGACTACGCCAGCTTCAAGGCCCTCGCGCTGATGGCGGCCCTCCCGCCCGTGCCGATGCTGATCCTGGCCGCCTGGGGTGGCTGGCGGCTGAAGAAGCACAGGCGCGGCGGCGGCTGGTTGCTGGCGTTCGGGCTGGCGCTGGTCTGGCTGTCCACCACCGAAGGCGCGGGCGAGTTGCTGAGCCGCGCCATCGGCCAGCCGGCGGCGCTCAGCCCCGAGAAGCTGGCGTCGTTGCGCGGCCAGCGGGACGGCGTGGTGCTCGTGCTCGGCGGCGGGGTGCGCCGCCAGGCGCCGGAGTACCAGGTGGGCGTGCCGAACGAGATCACGGCGGAGCGCCTGGCCTATGGCGTCTGGGCCGCACGCCGCAGCGGCTGGCCCCTGGCCTACACCGGCGGCATCGGCTGGTCGGCCAGGACGCTGCAGCAGTCCGAGGCGAGCATCGTCAGCCGTGTCGCGGCGCAGGACTATGGCCTGCCCTTGCGCTGGGCCGAGGCGAAGTCCCGCGACACGCGGGAGAACGCCGCCAACACGCTGCCGCTGCTGGCCCGGGACGGCGTGAAGCAGATCGTGCTTGTCACGCACGAGCCGCACATGCGGCGGGCCTTGCGCGCTTTCGAGGCGGAGGCGGCGCCGCTGGGCATCCGCATCCTGCCGGCGCCCGTGGGCCTGCGCATCGATGGGCTGAGCGCGTTCGACGACTGGTGCCCGTCCTCGACAGGATTTGCGCGGGTGCGCTATCTCGTCTATGAGACGCTGGGCTGGTGGGCCGGGCGGGGTCGGGTGGCGAGGCCACCTTGGGGCTCAGCGGGTATTTGCCGCCGGGCTCCTGGCGCGCAAGGGATTGCGCCAGAGGTTATGCCTGA
>SEEY01000271.1 GCA_004211235.1 Rubrivivax sp. | reverse complement strand
GCACCACAGCCCCGTGCCGCCCGCTGCTGCCCGGCAGGCGCTCGGCGGTGGGGTGGGCGTAGACGGCCTGGTAGGCCAGGTGATAGCTCGGCAGGGCCTTCAACAGGTCGACGACAAGCGCCTGCCGGGCAGCAGCGGGCGGCACGGGGCTGTGGTGCAGGCGGTGAGCGGGGTCGGGCAGGTGGTAGGGGAAGTGCAGGAACATGCCTTCGACGAAATGCCAGGCCCAGGCGAGGTGGCCGCCGAACTCATCGGGCACGACTGGCGGCGCGTAGCGGGCCACCATCTGCGCGAGCAGTTCGGGCTCGAACAGGCCAAGGCCGTCCAGCATCAGGCGGCGCACGCGCGCGGGGTGGCGCAGCGCCAGCTCGCAGCCGATGTGGGCGCCGGTGTGCTGGCCGCAGAAGTCGACCTGGGCGATGCCCAGCCGGTCGAGCAGTTCGACCAGTTGCTCGACGTAGTCGGCCATGCACGGCTGCGGCATCGGCAGCGGGTCGGAGTCGCCATTGCCGGGCATGTCCGGGGCGATGACGCGGCGCCGTGGGGCGAGCTGCTCGATCAGCGGCACCAGGCCCGCGGACGAGCCCGGCCCGGCGTGGGCCAGCAGCAGCGGCAGCTCATCCGGCCGGGCTTCGCCGGCCTCGCGGTAATGGGCCAGCCGGCCATCGGCCAGGCGCAGGAAATGCCGGTCGATCCAGGTCGTCATCAATAGCCTCGCGCAGGTTGCCAGGGCAGGTCGCGCAGGTGGCCCATCTCGGGCGGCAGCACGGGCGCAAAGGGCTGATGGAAGTCGAACGGCGCTTCGTCTGCCGTCCAGACGTTGACGTGCCGGCCGCCGACGAAGCGGATCAGCGCGACGCAGCCCCAACGCGTGCCGAACGGCCCGTGCGGAATGCCCGGCGGGCGCCAGAAATAGGCACCGGCGTGCATCTCGCCATGCGGGCCGACGAGCGAGCCGGCGATGACGAAGCACTCCTCCACCACCGGGTGCGACTCGCGCGGGCCTTGCGAGCCGGGCGGCTCGGAGTGCGGCAGCATCATCGACAGGAAGGTGCGCTCGCCGGTGGCGGGGTCGGCGCGCAGGTCCTTGCGCGAGATGCCGAGGTGGGCGAGCTTCTGGTCGTTCAGCCGCATGTCCCAGGGCATGTGCAGCACGTCGCGCTGCTCGATGACCGCGGCCTGCGGTGGAGCGCTCGACCCGAGTTCGGGCCGGGCGTCGAAGAAAGTCAGCACGACGGCGCCGCGCAGCGTGCTCATCGACTGGCGCAACAGGCCGCGCGGCACCTGGCCGTAGTGGTCGGCGCCGAAGCGCAGGCCGTTGATCTCGATCTCGCCTTCCAGCACGTAGAACTCTTCGGCCGCAGCCAGCCGCTCGTCGGTCTGCCGGGCCCAGCCGGGCGCGTAGCGGATCAGGCAGGTGCACGCGCCGGTGTCGGCATCGCGGCTGAGGTATTTGTATTCGGCGTCGGGCCGCGCCGCACCGGGAGGAACACGCCGCCAGGGCAGCATCTGCGACTGGACGAACTCGGTGTGCGGGCGATTGAGCATCGTCAACCCAGATAGATCCACGGCCGAGCCTTGCGGTCTTCGGCCTGGAATGCCTCGATGGCTGCGCTCGACTGCAGCGTCAGCGCGATCGGGTCCAGCCCCCCGAGCAGCATCTCGCGCTGGCTGGCGGCGAGCTCGAAGGCGTAGGCCTTGCCCGCCGAGTCCGTCACCACGCAGCGCTGCAGGTCGACGCTCAACCGGCGGCCCTGCGGGTCGGCGGAAGTGCATGCGGTCAGCGCGCTGATCTGCGCTGGCGCCAGCACCACAGGCAGCAGGCCGTTGCGAATGCAGTTGCCGGCAAAGATGGCGCCGAAGCTGGGCGCGATGACGACGCGGATGCCGTATTCCTTGAGCGCCCACACCGCATGCTCGCGTGACGAGCCGCAGCCGAAATTGGCGCCGGCCAGCAGGATGGAGCTGCAGCGCTGCACGACGCGGTTCAGCACGAAGCTGGGGTCGGGCTCGCGCGCCTGCAGATAGCGCCAGCCGGCGAACAGGCCGCCGGCAAGGCCCGTCTTGGAGACGGTCTTCATCTCGCGGGACGGGATGATGGCGTCGGTGTCGATGTTGTTGCGCAGCAGCGCCGCGGCCACGCCGGTGTGGGTGATGAAGGGGTCCATCTCAGAGCACCTGGCGAGGGTCGGCAATGCAACCCGCGATGGCCGAAGCCGCCACGGTCACCGGGCTGGCCAGGTGGGTGCGCGTCTGCGGCCCCTGGCGGCTTTCGAAGTTGCGGTTGGTGGTGCTGACAACGCGCTGCTGAAAGCCGAAGCTCTCGCCGCCGGCAAAGAAGCACATCGAGCAGCCGGACTCGCGCCACTCGAAGCCGGCGTCGATGAAGACCTGGTGCAGGCCTTCCGCTTCCGCAGCGAGCTTCACCTGCGTCGAGCCCGGCACGCAGATGGCCTTCACGCCTGCCGCCACCTTGCGGCCGCGCAGCAGGCCGGCGGCGGCGCGCAGGTCGGACAGCCGGCTGTTGGTGCAGGAGCCGATGAAGGCGGCGTCGATGGCCAGGCCCGCCAGTGGCTGGCCGGGGCGCAGGTCCATGTAGGCCAGCGCCTTGTCCATGGCGGCGGCGGTGGCGCCGTCCGCCACCGCGGCCGGATCGGGCACGCAGGCGTTCACGCCGATGGCGTGTTGCGGGCTGGTGCCCCAGGTCAGCATGGGGTTCAAGGCACTCACGTCCAGCCGTGTCTCGAAGTCGAAGGCTGCATCGGCATCGCTGCGCAAGGCGCGCCACGCCTGTGCCGCGCGCTCCCAGGCCTCGCCCTTGGGTGCGAAGGGCCGGCCGTGCACGTAGTCCAGCGTGGCCTCGTCCGGCGCGATGAGGCCGGTGAAGGCGGAGAACTCGACCGCCATGTTGCACAGCGTCATGCGCGCCTCGACGCTCAGGCGCCGCACGGCCTCGCCGGCGAACTCGACCACCGAGCCGCGCGCGCCCGCCGCCGTGTCGCGTGCGATCAGCGCCAGGATCATGTCCTTGGCGCCGACGCCTGGCGGCAGCATGCCGTCGAAGGTCACACGCATCGACTTGGGCTTGACCACGCGCAGCGTCTGCGTGGCCAGCGCATGCTCGGCCTCGGAGGAGCCGATGCCCCACGCCAGCGCGCCCAGGGCGCCCTGCGTGCAGGTGTGGCTGTCAGGGCAGACGACCGTGGCACCGGGCAGCACGATGCCCTGCTCCGGCGACACGACATGGACGATGCCCTGGCGCGCGTCGCCCAGGTCGAACAGCGGGATGCCAGTGCGCGCCGTCTGCTCGCGCGTGATGCGGATGAAGGCCTCGCCGCCGGGCATCCGCGTGTTGTCGCTGCGGCCGGCGACCGTGTCGACGATGTGGTCCAGCGTCGCGAAGGCGAGCTGCGGGTTGCGCACGCGGTGGCCGGCTTCGGCCAGCGCCTGCAGCGCCACGCCGCCGGTGCGCTCGTGCAGGAAGACGCGGTCGATGTGGATGAGGCTGTCGCCCTCGTCCAGCTCTTGCACCAGGTGCTGGCGCCAGAGCTTCTCGAAGAGGGACAGGCCGCTCATGCCCCGATCACCCCGTCGTGCACCAGCGCGTCGATCTCGGCGCCGCTCAGGCCGCGGCTCAGCAGCAGCTCGCGGCTGCTCGCGCCGATGCCTGGCAGGTCGTGGCGCAGGCCGAAGCGACGGCCGGCCATCTCGATGGGCAGGGCGGGCAGCTTGGTGCTGCGGCCGTTGGGCAACGTCACGCCCACCAGGCCACCGGCGGCGTTGAGGTGCGGATCCTCGAACAGGTCTTCCGGCTTGGCGATGGGGGCGAAGGGCAGGCCGGTGGCTTCCAGCCTCGCCATCAGGCCGGCCTTGTCGAACTGCCTGAAGCGCTCGCGGATCACCGGCAACGTGCGATCGCGCTGCAGCACGCGCTCGGAGTTGCGGGCCAGGGAGGGGTCGGCCAGGAAGTCGGCAAGGCCGAAGGACTCGCAGAACTTGCGCCATTGCGTGTCGCTGACGACCGCCGCGAACACGCGCTCGCCGTCGCCGGCCTCGAACACGTCGTACACGGCCCAGGCCGACTGGCGGATGGACATGGGCGGCGCGGCCTTGCCGGTGGCCGCGAACTGCGCCATGTGCTGGCCCACCAGGAAGGCCGTGGTCTCGTACAGCGAGGTCGTGATGAGCTGGCCCCGCCCCGTGCGGTGGCGCTGCTCCAGCGCGCCGAGGATGCCGATCACGCCGAACATCGCACCGGTGACGTCGATGACCGAGGCGCCCGCGCGCATCGGCCGGTCGGGCAGGCCGGTCATGTAGGCCAGGCCGCCCATCATCTGCGCGACTTCATCGAGGGCGGTGCGGTTCTCGTAGGGGCCGCTCAGGAAGCCCTTGCCGGAGCAGTACACCAGGCGCGGATTCAGCTTGGCGAGTTCCTCGTAGCCGAAGCCCAGCGCATCCATCGCGCCGCCGCGGAAGTTCTCGATGAGCACGTCCGCGTCGCCCAGCAGGTCCAGCACCAGCCGGCGGCCGCGCCAGGTCTTGAGGTCGATGGCCAAGCTCTTCTTGTTGCGGTTGTACATCGCGAAGTAGCCGGCGCCCGAGCCGCTGAGGCGGCGCGTGTTGTCGCCTTCGACCGGCTCGACCTTGGTGACGTCGGCGCCCATGTCGGCCAGGATCAGGCCGATGCTCGGGCCCATCACCATGTGGGTGAACTCGATGACCTTCAGGCCCGCAAGCGGAAGGTCAGTTGGGTCTTGCGGAGTCGTCATGCGTTGTTCTTCTTCTGTGGAGTGGCGGGCACGAAGCCCTGGGGCAGGCCGGCCAGCGGTGTCATGCCGTACAGCGGCTCGCCGGGCAGGGCGGCGGCCAGCAGCTCGCGCGTGGCGAACAGGGCATCGATGTCGATGCCGGTGCGCAGGCCCATGGCTTCGAGCATGAAGACCAGGTCCTCGGTGACGATGTTGCCGCTGGCACCGGGGGCGAACGGGCAGCCGCCGAGGCCGCCGAGCGAGGCGTCCAGCGTCGTCAGCCCGACGTCCAGCGCCGCCACCACATTGGCCAGGCCCTGGCCGCGCGTGTTGTGCAGGTGGATGCCGGTCAGCTGGTCGCGGCCGACGGCCGACCACACGGCGCGGATCAGGCGCCGCACCTGGGCCGGGTTGGCGTAGCCGGTGGTGTCGGACAGGCCGACCTCGTCGCAGCCGGCCTCCATCAGCGCCACGGCCAGTTCCAGCACGCGCTTCTCCGGCACCACGCCTTCCAGCGTGCAGCCGAAAGCGGTCGACAGGCCGCCCTCCAGGTGCGGGCGCTGCGCGGCGGGCAGGCTGTGGATGAGGGCCGAGATCTGGCGCACTTCCTCCAGCATCTGCGCATGGCTGCGGCGCACGTTGCGCAGGCTGTGCGTCTCGCTGACGGACAGCGGCACGGTGATCTTGTGCGCGCCGGCCGCCACGGCCGCCTGCGCGCCCTTGAAGTTGGGCACCAGCACGGCAACGTTCAGGCCGGGAATGGTGCGCGCGTGGGCGACGATCTCGGCCGTGTCGGCCAGCTGCGGCAGGATGTGCGCCGGCACGAAGGAGCCGACCTCGATCTCGGCCACGCCGGCCGCCGCTGCGGCGCTGATCCAGGCCTTCTTGGCCGCGGTCGGCATGATGGCCGAGATGCTCTGCAGGCCGTCGCGCGGGCCGACCTCACTGATCAGCACGTCCCGCGTCGTCATGGAACTCGTCATGCCGCCACCCCCGGCTGCTGCGCGGCGAAGGCGTCGACGATTTCGCCCGGCGACGCCAGCCACACCTCGGTCGAGGCGCCGATGTGCTGCAGCACCGTCTCCAGATGCCTGATGCGGTGCGGCTGGCCCATCACCCACGGGTGCAGCGACAGGCTCAGCAGCCGCCCGCCCTGCTCGCGGGCTTCGGCCAGCAGCAGGTCGAAGGC
>SEEY01000270.1 GCA_004211235.1 Rubrivivax sp. | reverse complement strand
CCTTGAGCTGATTCAGGAAATGATCGCCGCCCATCCAGCGCTGGTCGACCTGCTGCATCGCCCAGGCACGCAGCACCTGGCGCAACTGGATGGCCGCCTCGATCTCGATCTCGTCCACCGAGCCCCAGTCGAAAACCCACGGCATGGGAAGCGTCTCGCTGCGCTTTTGCAGCGTCCCGACATCCTCGGCTCGCAGCGTCGACGGTGCCGTCCAGCTCACCTGCCCCGCCTTGCCCATCGGCGTGCGGTTGGCCTGGCGCGCCGTTTCCGCCACCAGCTTGGGCATGGAAAACCACTGTGGCGCCGACAGGCCGAACTGCTGCGCGTACTCGACGGCCAGCACCTCGAACTTGCCCTGGGCGCCCGTGGCACGGTAGTGGTCGAACAGCACCAGCCAGGTCTCGCCGTGCAGGTTGCGGCTGCCACCGGGGCGTACCAGATCGGTCAGCGCCCGTTCGCTGCTGTCGTAGTCTGCGTTGGCAAAGGCGATGACGGCCTCGTCCAGGTCGGGGTCATGCACCAGCTCCTGCACCTCCATCGGCGGCGAGGACTCGGCCAGCGAGAAGGACAAGGGCATGTCCAGCGGCGGCAGGTCGGGCAGGCGGCTGGCCGGCGAGTCGGACAGCGGCGGGATGGCCGCACCCATCGTCACGGCCGCAGGTGGCGGCGGCGCGGACAGGCGCTGCGCCTCCTTCGCACTGGAGAACTCGCTGACCCGACCGCTCGCCCCGTCCAGGGCAGCGGACGCCGATGACGTGGAGGCAAAGGCAACGGGCCGCGTGCTGGTCTCGAAGAAGCCGGGCTGCTGCTTGGGCACGGCCTGCGTCGTCGCAAAGCTCTCACCCACCATCTGCTGCTCGATTTCGTCGATCTTGGCCTTCACACCGAGATCGATCTTGGAGTTCGGCTCGCTGATGCGCTCGTCATCGCCCATCCGGGACGGCGACGAGGCCAGCGCCGCAAGCTGTTCGGGCGTCAGCCCCTCGCGGCGGATGCGGCGCAGCATGTCGAGCTCGCGCTTGCGCACGAAATCGTTGCGGCGCTTGCGTTCCACCATCGCCCGCAGCTCGGCCTTGGCGAGGTCGCCCTCGGGGTCGTCCTGGCGGGAATTGATCTCGGACCAGTCCGTCGTCGGATTGGCCACGAAGCGCGCAACCTTCCGGAAAAAGCTGTCGCCTTCCTTGGGGTCTGCAGGCTTCGACTCGGTCATGACCGGAGCTTAATCTCCAAACATCTTCTGCTTGAGCTCGCGGCGCTGCTGCGCCTCGAGCGACAGCGTGGCGGTGGGGCGGGCGATCAACCGGCCCAGGCCGATGGGCTCGCCGGTCTCGTCGCAGTAGCCATAGTCGCCGCTGTCCAGCCGGGTGATGGACTGGACGATCTTCTTCAGCAGCTTGCGCTCGCGGTCCCGCGTGCGCAGTTCAAGCGCATGCTCTTCCTCGATGGTCGCGCGGTCGGCCGGATCGGGCACGATCGTCGTGTCCTCGCGCAGATGCTCCGTGGTCTCGCCAGCGTTGGACAGGACCTCGTTCTTGAGGCCTTCCAGCTTGGCGCGGAAGAACTCGATCTGCTTGGCGTTCATGTACTCCGCGTCTGGCATGGCCAGGACTTCGGCGTCGCTCAGCTCGGCGCCAGGCTTGGTCTTCCAGGCGTTGACCAGCTTGGGATCGCCCTTGGCGGCCACGCGCGGCGTCTCGTCAACGTGCTGCGTCCCACGTGCGGGCGGTTTCGGCGGGGCGAAGCGGTCGGCAAAGCGATTCGCGGGTGCGGGCGCCTCCAACATAGCGACGTCGGCGCCGGGATCGGTCTTCTTTCCACCCTTGGTGGATGCGGTTTTGGGGGCCGGGGTCTTGCTCACTGTCTTCTCCTCGCTCTAGGCGTGCATCGGCGCGGTGTCAGACCTTGATCCCACTGCTTTTGAGCCGGCAGCCCGATTTTGAGCGCGGCGGATTGTAGCCATGAGGAATCCTGCGTCCGCACCCCCCTGGAAGAATGCTCCAGGGGCGAAAAACATCACGCCAAGCAGCCTTCAAGGCCTTGCAACAACACGTCCTTCGGCAAATCGATGCCGATGAACACCATCTTGCTCTGCTTTTTCTCTCCCGGCATCCAACGGGGGCCGAGATCGGAACCCATCATCTGGTGGACGCCCTGGAAGATCACCTTCTTCTCGGTGCCTTTCATGTGTAGGACGCCCTTGTATCTCAGCATCTTCGGGCCGTAAACCTGCACGATGGCGCCAAGGAAGTCCTCGAGCTTGGCCGGGTTGAACGGCTTGTCCGAACGGAAGACGAAGCTCTTCACGTCGTCTTCGTGGGCGTGGTGATGCGGGTGATCGCAATGTTCGCCGTGCTCATGGTCGTGATCATGGTGATGGCCGTGATCATGGGCGTCCGCGTTCAGGAAGTCCGGGTCTATCTCGAGCTTGGCGTTGAGGTTGAAGCCGCGCAGGTCGAACACCTTGCTGAGCGCCACCTCGCCGAAGTGGGCGGTCTGGATGGGCGCACGCGGGTTCATGTGCTTGATGCGGTGGATCAGCGCCTCCACGGCAGCCGGCTCGACCAGGTCGCTCTTGCTGATGAAGAGCTGATCGGCGAACCCGACCTGCATGCGCGCCTCCTGCCGGCTGTCGAGCTGCTCCTCGGCGTGCTTGGCGTCGACCAGCGTCAGCACCGAGTCGAGCAGATAGGCCTCGGCGATCTCGTCGTCCATGAAAAAGGTCTGCGCCACCGGACCGGGGTCGGCCAGGCCGGTGGTCTCGATGATGACGCGGTCGAACTGCAACTCACCCTTGCGGCGCTTGGCGGCCAGGTCGGACAGCGTCGTGCGCAGATCCTCGCGGATCGTGCAGCAGACGCAGCCGTTGTTCATCTGGATGATCTGCTCGTTGGTGTCCGAGACCAGGATGTCGGTGTCGATGTTCTCTTCGCCGAACTCGTTCTCGATGACGGCGATCTTCTGGCCGTGGGCCTCGGTCAGCACGCGCTTGAGCAGCGTGGTTTTGCCGGCGCCGAGAAAGCCCGTAAGGATGGTGGCGGGGATGAGGCCGTTGGCGGAATTGGACATGGCGGAACCGTTTTCAGAAGAAGCAGCGGATATAGGGACTCGGCGCCGTAACACAAGGCGTTGTCAAACCAATCGGCTATTCTGTCCCCTCCGCAATACCCTGACAGCTCCCCTTGAGCGAACCGCATTCAGGCCGGCCCCCAGTTCGCGGGGCCGCCAAACACCCGCCCGAGGCCCGCGGCCTGCTGGAGCGCATGCTGGAGTTCCTGCACCCCGGCCCCGACTCCAAGTCCGAACTGATGGAAACGCTGGCCGACGCCGAGCAGCGGGAGCTGATCGAGCCCGAGTCGCGCCAGATGCTGGAAGGCGTGCTGCGCATGGCCGAGCTGTCGGCGGGCGATGCGATGGTGGCCACGCCTCGCATGGACCTCCTGGACATCGACGCCCCCTATGACGAGCTGCTGGGCCTGGTCATCGACACGGGCCACTCGCGGTTCCCGGTCTACGAGGGCACGCGCGACAACATCATCGGCATCCTGCTCGCCAAGGATCTGCTGAAGATGCAGCGGGCTCCCGAGCTGAACCTGCGCGCGCTGCTGCGGCCCACGGTCTTCGTGCCCGAGAGCAAGGGCCTGAACGAGCTGCTGCGCGATTTCCGCTCCAACCGCAACCACCTGGCGATCGTCATCGATGAGTTCGGCAACACGGCCGGCCTGATCACGATCGAGGACGTGCTGGAGGAGATCGTCGGTGAGATCGAGGACGAGTTCGACGACAAGGACGGCGAGTCCGGTCTGTACACGCTGGCCGATGGCAGCCAGCGCGTGGCGGGCGACACCACCATCGCCGCCGTCAACAGCGCCTTCGGCCTGGACCTGCCGGAGGACGACTTCGACACCATCGGCGGCCTGGTCGCCCATGAGCACGGCCAGGTGCCACGCCGGGGCGAGGTGGTCACGGTCGCGGGGCTGGACTTCGCCGTCATGCTGACCCGCGGCGGCGCGGTGCGCTGGTTCAAGGTCACGCGCGCCGCCGAAGGCGAGACCGACAAGTGAGGCCGGCGGTTGCCGCGGCCATCGCACTGGCCGCCGGGTTGCTGCAGACCGCCTCGTTCGCGCCCACCAGGCGCCGGTGGGCGCAGATCGCTGCGCTGGCGCTGCTGTTCGGCGTCGTCGCCCGCAGCTCGCCGCGACTGGCGGCACTTTGCGGTGCGTGTTTCGGCTGGGCCTGGCTGGCCTCGGGCCTGTGGTGGCTGCACATCAGCATGCACGAGTTCGGCGGCATTCCCTGGCTGCTGGCTGCGCTGGCCGTCGCGCTGCTGGCGGCATTTCTCAGCGGCTACTACGCGCTGGCGCTGGGCCTGACCGCGCGATGGTTGGCACCGGGCCGCTGGCGACTGCTGGCGCTGGCGCCCGCCTGGCTGCTGGCCGAGCTGGCAAGGGCGACCTGGTTCAGCGGCTTCCCGTGGATCGCGTCGGGCTATGCGCACAGCGTCGGCCCGCTGGCCGGCTGGGCGCCGTGGGTGGGCGTCTACGGCATCACCGCGCTGGCGGCGCTGGCCGCCGCCGGCATTGCATTGCTGAAGGAACGCGCCTGGGCGCTCGCCGTGCCGGCCCTGCTGCTGCCGCTTGCCGGCGTGCTGCTACCGCAAGACTTCACGACGTCGACCGGCCAGGTGGCCATGTCCCTCGTGCAGCCCAGCATTCCGCAGGACCAGAAGTTCGACGCCGCCCGCTTCACCGCCAACTTGGACACGCTGACGCAACTCATCGAGTCGTCGCGCGGCCAGGTCGTCATCACGCCGGAATCCGTCGTACCACTGCCGCTCGCCGAGCTGGACCGTGCCACCCTCGTGCGGTTGTCCCGCCCCGACCGGCCGGCGCTGCTCGGCACTTTCCTGGGCAATGCCGACGAAGGCTTCGTCAACTCCGTCGTCGGCCTCGGCACCGATTACCACTACGGCAAGCGCCATCTGCTGCCCTTCGGCGAGTTCATCCCGCCGGGCTTCGGCTGGTTCGTGCGCGCCATGGGCATTCCGATGGACGACCAGGCCCGCGGCGACCATCAACGCCCCTGGGTCGTGGCCGGCCAGCGCCTGCGGCCGCTGATCTGCTACGAGGATCTGTTCGGCGAGGATCTGGTGCAAAGCGCCGTCGGGCCGGACGCCGCGACCGTCTTCGTCAACGTCAGCAACCTGGCGTGGTTCGGCACCGTCATGATCCAGGACCAGCACCTGCAGTTCTCGCAGATGCGCGCCCTCGAGTTCCAGCGGCCGGTGGCGCGTTCGACGAACACGGGCGCGACGGCGGTGGTCGACCATCACGGTGTCGTCACCGCACGCCTGCCCGCGCTTGAACGCGGCGTGCTGGAAGCCCACGTCGACGGCCGCGCCGGCAGCACGCCGTATGCCCGCTGGCTCAGTGCGCTGGGCCTCTGGCCGCTCTGGGGAATCGCGCTGTTGACCCTGATGGGCCTCAGGAGGGCCGCCTCATAGAATCGGCCACCCCCGGCTCTCGCGTTCTCGCTCCATGCTGACCTTCCAGCAAATCATCCTGACGCTGCAGGACTATTGGTCCAAACAAGGCTGCGCGCTGCTGCAGCCCTACGACATGGAAGTCGGCGCGGGCACCAGCCACACCGCCACCTTCCTGCGCGCCCTCGGCCCCGAGCCCTGGAAGGCAGGCTACGTACAGCCCAGCCGCCGCCCCAAGGACGGCCGCTACGGCGAGAACCCCAACCGCCTGCAGCACTACTACCAGTACCAGGTCGTGCTCAAACCCGCGCCGGACAACATCCTGGAGCTTTACCTCGGCTCCCTCGAACGCCTGGGCTTCGACCTGAAGAAGAACGACGTGCGCTTCGTCGAGGACGACTGGGAGAATCCGACGCTCGGCTGCTGGGGCCTGGGCTGGGAGGTCTGGCTGAACGGCATGGAAG
>SEEY01001064.1 GCA_004211235.1 Rubrivivax sp. | reverse complement strand
ATGCGTCCGAGGTGCTGAGCTTCGGCCTGGCCGGCGGTCTGGTGTCGGGCGATCAGGCCTACATGCTGCTGGGCACCGGCATCTGGCTGGCCATCATCATGTTCCTGAACGTCTGGGGCATCATCTGGCCGAACCAGAAGCGCGCCCTGGGCATCGTCGTCGTGGACGACGAAAAGAAGGCCAAGGCGGCACGGGTCGCCATGTTGGGCAGCCGCACCAACCTGCTGCTCAGCCTGCCGATGCTGACGGCCATGGCCATGTACCAGACCCTGTTCGGCTGACCGGATGAAACTCGGCCGCCTCGCCTTCGCGCTGATCCTGCTGGGCGAGATCGTCCAGTGGGGCGGCATTGTGATCGGCGGCGCGGCCTATCCCGGCTACGACCCGCTGCGCCAGTACATCAGCGAGCTGGGCGCGACCGGCGCGGTGACCGGATCGACTGTCAGCTGGTGGGTCTTCGTCCCCAGCGGCGTCTTCATCACCGCCGGCTGCCTGATCGCCGCGTGGATGATGCGCCGCAGCGTGCCTGGCGTGATCGGCTGGCTGCTGCTGGCCTGGTACGGCGCCAGCCTGACCGGCGCGGGCGTCTATCCGTGCGAGTTCGAATGCGCGCGCAGCGAGGCGACCTTCAACGCCCTGATGCATGATCTGGTGGGCGGGACCGGCTACCTGGCCGTGCCGATAGGCGTGTGGCTGGTGACGGCGGCCGCGAAGATGGGCCGACGGTTCGTGGCCTTCGGAGTCGTGTGCGGCCTCCTGACGCTCGTGGGCTTCGGCGGCGTGGTGGCCGATCCGGAGTTCG
Organism: Rubrivivax sp.; assembly: GCA_004211235.1. The sequence continues at coordinate 425 of SEEY01001064.1, read as the reverse complement.
GCGGGTTGCTGCAGCGAGTGCTGGAGGTGGCGGTGACCGTCTTTCTCCTGACGTCCGCCTGGGTGCTGGCCAAGGGACGGCTGCTCCCTGCAACGGCATGAGCGCCGATTTCGACGCCCAGGTTCGCGCCGCCGATCGGGACCGGTGGCTGTCCAGCCGCTTCGTCAACGATCCGACCAAGCGCGCCGATCTGATGGTGCTCTATGCACTGGAGGCGGAACTGCTGAGCATCCCCACGCGTGTGACCCAGCCGCTGCTGGCTGAGATGCGCTACGCCTGGTGGAGGGAGCAGCTGGAGGGCGTCTTCTCCGGCGATCCCCGGCGCGGCCATCCCATCTTGGAGGCCCTGGCCGATGTCGCGGCCCGGCGCGGACTGACGCGGGCGCCGTGGACGCGCTGGATGTGCGCCTCGATCAGTGCCTCGA
>SEEY01001063.1 GCA_004211235.1 Rubrivivax sp. | reverse complement strand
ATGTGACCAAGCCTTTCGACCTGCGCGAATTGCTCGCCCGCGTGAAAGCCGTGCTGCGCAGGATCGCGCCGGCGCCGCCTGTCCCTTCTTCGATGCCCGCGATGTCCGCGGTCCCCGGCACGCCGGTTTCCCCCGGTGGCGGGCGGGAGCGACTCGCCTTCGAAGGCTGGCAGCTCGATCTGCCGGCACGCCGGCTGACCGATCCACAGGGTGGCGAGGTCGTGTTGACGGCCGGTGAATTCGACCTCCTGCAGATCTTCGCGCTGCACCCGGGCCGGGTGCTGTCGCGTGACTTCCTGCTGTCCGAGACGCGTGGACGCGAGGCCGGCCCGTTCGACCGGACCATCGATGTCCAGGTCGGGCGCCTGCGCAAGAAGCTGGAGCCGCTGGCCGAGGTGCCTCAGATCATCAAGTCCGTACGCAGTGCGGGTTATCTCTTTACGCCGAGCGTCGAGCCTCGTGCAATTGCCGACGAGGGCGGCCCCACATGACATTTCCGACGCCGCTGCCAACGGACATCGAGGACAGCAGCGTCTTTCGAACACTCTTTTCCGCCTATCCCGACGGGCTGCTGCTGGTCGACGCCGCCGGCAAGATCGCGTTGGCCAATCCGGCGGCGGCCAGTCTGCTCGGCTATGCGATGGACGAGCTGGTCGGCAGCAGCGTCGATTCCCTGGTGCCGGACAGCATCCGCCCTCGCCATGCCTCGTATCGCCAGGCCTACGCCCATGCCCCGCGCGCCCGGCCGATGGGCACGCAGATGGAACTGGTGGCCAAGCGGCGTGACGGCACCGAGGTGATGGTCGAGATCGCGCTGAGCCCGCTGCAGGACCACGGCCTGCCCTTCGTCGTGGCGGCCATACGGGACATCGGCGCCTATCCGCGCGTCAAGCAGGCGCTGCAGCGGGCGCGCTACAGCGAACACCTCGCCCAGCTGGGCCGGCTCGCTGTCGACGCACGCGACCCCCAGCTGCTGCTGCAGCAGGTGCCCGCCATCGCCGCCGAGGCGCTGGAAGTGGAGATGGCGCTGGTGTTCCTGCTGGAGAGCAACCGCCTGGAGCTTCGCGTGGCCGGCGGCGTCGGCCTGGTCGCCGGTGAGGCACTGGGAGCGACGGTGGCCCATCGCTTCGACACGCCGCTGGGATTCGTGCTCGCGCAGGGGCGGCCCGTGGTGATCGACGACTTCAGAACCGAGCAGCGCTTCGCGGTGCCGCCGGAATACCTGGACGC
>SEEY01001062.1 GCA_004211235.1 Rubrivivax sp. | reverse complement strand
GTGTCGAGCCGGCCGGATGGCCCGCGGTCGCGCGACGCATCGCCAGCAGCGTGTTTGGCCCGGTCCGCTGAAGCGCCGATGCCAGCCGGTCCAGGTCGTCGTCGGTGACGTGTTCCTCGTAGGCCTTGTAGACGAACAGCGTCTTGTCCGCCGGGTCGGGACGGGCCAGCTCCTCGCGCAGCTTGCGGGTGAGGAACAGGTTCCGCCGCCGGATCTGGCTGAGGTTCTGTTCCAGCGGCAGTTCGTTGACTGGGACGAAGGTGTCCATCCGCAGGTGGTAGCCCAGGGACCGGATGATGTATTCGTCGTGCGATCCCGGCCGCACAGCGATGTCGAGCCGCGCGTCGCCCTCTTCCATGAAGCCCTGGAAGTCGTTCTCGACCAGCGAGATCAGCGACTCGATCGGGCACGAGCCCCAGCGCATCAGATGCAGCGGCTCGACGCCCAGGTGCCGCTGAACGCCGCCATATTCGCAGCCGAAGACGGTGGAGCCCAGGTTCTGGAACCGCTCGCCCAGCTGCGCATCCGACAGCGCGGCGGCCGCATCCGCAGCCCCCGGCGACGCATCGACCTGCGTCGCGGCGAGAGGCGCGTCCACGCCGGCGGCGAGCGCTGCGTCCAGGACGCGCGTGCGGAAGCTGAAGCGCGATTTGGCCGAGTCCGGGAACCGCTCCAGCGCCGCCGACCACCGCGCCAGCGCAGCGGCATGGTCGGCGCAGTGCTGGGCGATCCAGGCATACTGGTCGTGAAGCTCTTCGCTGTCCGGGAACCGCGCGATGGCGGCCACGGCCGCAGCCTCGGCGGCCTCACGGTGCTGAGGCCCGCGCCGCTCGACCAGACGGCCCAGCGCCTTCACCTGGCCGACGTGAACCGCCTCGATGTCCGGGAACCGCCGCACGGCCTCGGCATGGCGCGACGCCGCCTCCTCGAGATCGCCGGCCGACGTCGCCAGGTCGGCCCAGGCCAGGGCGACAGTCGGCTGCGTTTCCAGCATCCCGGAGGCCTGCAGCGCCTCGGCCGCATCGACCGGCCGTTCCAGTTCGACAAAAGCCCGCGACAGGGCGGCGACGATGGCCGGATCCTCGGGGTGACGGCGCCGGGCGTCCTGCAACCGGCCAACGACCGCTTCGTGGTGGCCGAAGTATTCGCGGATGATCTTGTCCGAGTGCCGCGCGTATTTCAGCGCCGCTGCCGGCTTGGCCTTGCGGTGATCGGCCGTCTCCTTCAGGGC
>SEEY01000269.1 GCA_004211235.1 Rubrivivax sp. | reverse complement strand
AGTCCCTATTGGGAGATGTGTATGCAGATCGCTCTCGATTTTCATGACAGTTCTTTCTGTATAAAGAGAAATTGACAGGCAAAAAAAGAGACCGGTGGACCTCTTGCGCCAGGCTCAGCCCATCGGCGGGACCGGTGGAGTGACGGGAAAGACGCTGGGCGCCTCCACGGCGTCCGCGGGCCGCACGAAGCGCTGCACCTGGGCGCCCAGGCGCAGGATCCGCTCCAGCGTCGCCGGCGACAGGCGCAGCATCTCGTCGCTCCAGCTGCCCAGCGTCTGCATGAAGTCCAGCGTGCTGCGCAACCGGTCCTGCAGCGCGGGAGATTCGTCCTGCAGCGCCGGGTCGTGGGCCAGTTCGCGCAGCAACGCCACCGTCGGGTCGAACTCGCGCTCCTTGCGCTCGCGCACGATGGTGCGGAACAGCTCCCACACGTCGCCCGAGGTCTCGTAGTAGTCGCGCCGGTCGCCCAGCAGATGGGTGACGCGGATGAGCCGCCAGTTCAGCAGCTCCTTCAGGCTGTTGCTGACGTTGGAGCGCGCCAGCACCAGCGTGTCGGCGATGTCTTCAGCATGCAGCGGCTGGCCGTGCACGTAGAGCAGCGCGTGGATCTGGGCGACGCTGCGATTGACGCCCCAGTTGCTGCTCATCTCGCCCCAGTGGACGATGAATCGGCGGCTGATGTCGGTGAGTTCCATGGCGTTCAGCGTACGCCGTCTGAAAATTCTGTCAATAAAGAAATCAAGACTTCGGGTGCCGCTCCTGGCTATCATGCGGGCCATTTTTCTCAGCCTGGAGAGCCGGCATGGCCATGGATGTAGTTGATTTCGAGATCAAGGGTGCCGAGATGCAGTTCGTCGAGGTCGAACTCGACCCCGGCGAGGCCGCCATCGGCGAGGCCGGTTCGATGATGTTCATGGACGCCGGCATCGCCATGGACACCGTGTTCGGCGACGGCTCGGCCAATCAGGGCGGCGGCTTCTTCGGCAAGCTGCTGGGCGCCGGCAAACGCCTCGTCACGGGTGAATCGCTGTTCACGACGGTCTACACGAACAACGCCGCGGGCAAGCAGCGCGTGGCCTTCGCCGCACCCTACCCGGGCAAGATCCTGCCGATGGACCTGCGCCAGCTGGGCGGCACGCTGATCTGCCAGAAGGACGCCTTCCTGTGCGCCGCCCGCGGCGTGTCGCTGGGCATCGCCATCCAGCAGAAGCTGTCGACCGGCTTCTTCGGCGGCGAGGGCTTCATCATGCAGAAGCTCGACGGCGACGGCCTGGCCTTCGTGCATGCCGGCGGCACCTGCGTGCGCCGCACGCTGCAGCCCGGGCAGACGCTGCTGGTGGACACCGGCTGCGTGGTGGCCTACACGCCGAGCGTCAACTTCGAGATCCAGTACGTCGGCAAGATCAAGACGGCGCTGTTCGGTGGCGAAGGCCTGTTCCTGGCCAAGCTGACCGGCCCGGGCGAGGTCTGGCTGCAGAGCCTGCCGTTCTCGCGCCTGGCATCGCGCATCTTCGCGGCGGCGCCGCAGAACGGCGGCCGCGGCCGTGAAGAGGGCTCGGTGCTCGGCGGCTTCGCCGGGGCCGGCCTGCTGGGCGGCTTGCTGGGCGGCGACAACGACGACTGAGGTCGCGCTGCCTGACCGGGCAAACGGTCCGGCCGGACCCCCCGGGTAAACTGGCAGGAGCAGGGCGGCAACGGGCCGCCCTTTCTCATTTGGAGTGCGGGATGTTGCGCAGTTGGGTGGTGGCCTTGGCATCGGTGGCGGCTCTCGGGGCGCAGGCCCAGCCGGCACGGCCACCCGTGTTCGTGCTGAACTCGCTGGATGCCGACATCGCCGTCGTCGACCCGGCCAGCTTCACCGTCGTCAAGCGCATCCCGACCGGCAAGGAGCCGCACCATCTCTACCTGTCGCCCGACGAGAAGTCGCTGATCGTCGCCAACGCGCTGGGCGATTCGCTGACCTTCGTGGACCCGCGCACAGCCGAGGTGCAGCGTGTCGTGCGCGGCATTTCCGACCCCTACCACCTGCGTTTCTCGCCGGACATGAAGTGGCTCGTCACGGCCTCGAACCGGCTGGACCGCGTCGACCTCTACCGCTGGCAGGGCAGCCTCGCCGCCGAGCCGCTGCAGCTCGTCAAGCGCATCCCGGCGCCCAAGACGCCGAGCCACCTGAACATCGACACGAAGAGCACGACGCTCTACGTCAGCCTGCAGGACAGCGACGAGCTGCTGGCCATCGACCTGGCCACGCAGACGGTGAAGTGGAAGACGCCGGTCGGCAAGATGCCCGCCGACATCTACCTGACGCCGGACGACCGCTTCCTCCTCGTCGGCCTGACGGGCGACAGCTTCGTCGAGGCCTGGGACGTCAGCGGCGCCACGCCGAAGCTGGCGCGCCGCATCCCCACCGGTAAGGGCGCCCATTCCTTCCGCGCCTGGGGCGACAAGCGTCACGTGCTGGTCTCCAACCGCGCCGGCAACACCATCAGCAAGATCGACATCGGCACGTTGACCGTCGTCGACCAGTTCCCCGGCCCGGCCGGCCCCGACGACATGGAGGTGCTGGCCGATGGCAAGACGCTGCTCGTCACGTCGCGCTGGGCCGGCAAGCTGACCGAGATCGACACGACCACCCGCAAGGTCGTGCGCCAGGTCAAGGTGGGCAAGTCGCCGCATGGCCTGTGGACGCTGGACCACGCCCCACGCCTATAGAAATGGCGCCCCTCGTCCAAGGAGTACCTTGGCCGGCCTTGCCGGCCGCGCTGTGGCTTGCGCCACAGCCCTTCGGCAGGCACATCGCGCCCACTGGGCGCAATGTGTCCGGCCTCAGCCCCCGCGGGGACGGCGATGCTTGCCGGGTCGACCGGCAAGCACATCGCCATTGCGGGCCGGCTTGGGAGCGGCCCGGCGCTCGGCCCGAAAAGGGAAGGCTGACATGAAAACGTGGCTGCTGGCGCTAACCGTGTCGACGGCGATGGCCTGTGCTCCCGTGTCGGCGGGCTGTGACAAGCCGGTCTACCTCACCTTCGACACCGGTCACATGGGTGTTGCGCCGCTGATCGCCGAGACGCTGAAGAAGCACAACGCCCGGGCCACCTTCTTCCTGGCCAGCGAGCCGACGAAGACCGGCGGCACGACGCTGGACGACAGCTGGGCGCCGTGGTGGCGCGAGCGCGCGGCCGAGGGGCATGACTTCGGCGCCCACACCTGGGACCACGACGTCTTCCTGGAGGACATTCCGGACGCCGATGGCCGGGTCACGCGGTTTCGCTTCCGCACCCAGGCCGGCGTGAACCCCCCGGTGCTGCGCGAGTTGTCGGCCGAGCAGTACTGCGCCAGCCTGAAGAAGGTGAGCCAGCGCTTCGCGGCCATGACCGGCCAGGCGATGGCGCCGATCTTCCGCGCGCCGGCGGGCCGCACGTCGCCGGCGCTGCTGAACGCTGCCAAGGCCTGCGGCTTCACGCACGTGGGCTGGGCGAAGGCCGGCTTCCTCGGCGATGAACTGCCCAGCCAGGCGCACCCCAACGCGCAGCTGCTGGAGAAGGCGCTGCGCGACATCCGGCAGGGCGACATCCTCGTCGCCCACCTCGGCATCTGGGAACGCCAAGACCCCTGGGCGCCTGCGGTGCTGGAGCCGCTGATGACCGGGCTGGAGCAGCGCGGCCTATGCTTTGCGCCGCTGCGCGAACATCCGCGCTACATGTCGCTTTTCAAGAAGCCGTGATCGACTGGATCTCCAACACCTTCGACAGCCTGCAACTTGCGCTGTACGAGAACGTTGTGCAACCCGTCGTGTTCGCACTGGGTTTCGGCAACCTGCTGGAAGACGCGTTCGCGGCCACCGGCTGGCTGCTGCTCGGCGTGGTGCAGATCGCGGTGCTGCTGCTCGGCATCCGCCTGCTGGAGCGGCGCTGGCCGGTCGAAGCCGTGACCGACCGCCGTGCCGTGCGCACCGACGTGATCTACACGCTGATCCACCGGCTCGGGGTGGTGCGGCTGCTGATGTTCTTCGGCATCGAGCCGCTCTGGGACACCATCTCCGGCCAGTTGCGCCTGGCCGGCCTGTCGACCTGGCAACTCGATGCCGTCTGGCCCGGCGTCACGGACATCGCCTGGGTGAGCCTGCTGCTCTACCTCGTCGTCTTCGACTTCGTCGGATACTGGCTGCACCGTGCCCAGCACCAGTTCAACTGGTGGTGGGCACTCCACAGCCTGCACCACAGCCAGCGGCAAATGACGATGTGGAGCGACAACCGCACGCATCTGCTGGACGACGTCATCGTCGGCACCGCTTTTGCGCTGCTGGCCCGGCTCATCGGCGTGGAGCCCGGCCAGTTCGTCGCCATCACCGTCATCACGCAATTGCATGAGAGCCTGCAGCATGCCAACGCGCGCATCCACTTCGGCGCCATCGGCGAGCGGCTGCTGATCAGCCCGCGCTTCCACCGCCTGCATCACAGCATCGGCATCGGCCATGAGTCGAGCGGCCGCGGCACGCTGGGCGGCCACAACTTCGGCGTGCTGCTGCCGTTGTGGGACCTGCTGTTTCGCACCAGCAATTTCGAGGACCGTTTCGACGCCACCGGCGTGCGCGACCAGTTGCCCGAGGAGGGCGGCCGCGACTACGGCCGCGGCTTCTGGCGCCAGCAGTGGCTGGGGTTGCGGCGGCTCGCCACCTCATTCCGGAGTGCCGCCTGATGCAAGGCCTGGTCGACGCTTTCTGGCGTGCCGTCGCCTACTGCCTGCATCCGCGCGTCATCGGCCTGTCGCTGCTGCCGTTGGTCATCTGCGGCGTGCTGGTGTTCGGCTTCATGTTCTTCTTCTGGGAAGGTGCAATCGCCGGCGTGCGGGCCACGCTGGAAAGCTGGCGGCTCATCGAGAGCCTGTTGCACTGGCTGGATTCCTTCGGCCTGCAGGCCTTCCGCAGCGGGCTGGCGGCCATCGTCGTGCTGGCGGCAGTGCTGCCGGTCGTCATCCTGCTGAGCCTGCTGCTGGTGGCGCTGTGCATGACGCCGGCCATCGTGCGGCTCGTCGCCGAGCGGCGCTTCCCGCTGCTGGAGAAGAAGCGCGGCGGCACGCTGGCGCAAAGCGTTGCAGCGTCGCTCGGTGCGACCTTGCTGGCGCTGGTGCTCATCGTGCTGACCATGCCGCTGTGGCTGATCCCGCCGCTGGTGATGGTGCTGCCGCCGCTGATCTGGGGCTGGCTGACCTACCGCGTCTTCGGCTTCGACGTGCTGGCCGAGCACGCATCGGCCGAGGAGCGCCGCGCGCTGCTGCAGGATCACCGCATCCCGATGCTGACGATGGGCGTCGTCTGCGGTTACCTGGGCGCCGTGCCGTCGCTGATCTGGGCGGTGTCCGGCCTCACGGCCATCATCTTTGCGCCCTTCGTCGTGCTGCTGGCGATCTGGCTGTACACGCTGGTCTTTGCCTTCTCCACCGCCTGGTTCACGCACTACGCGCTGGCGGCGCTGCAGGCCCGCCGCGCCGCCGAGCCGGCAGTCATTTCCGAAGTTCTGCTGGACGCCTGACCCCATGCAAGTTGGCCTCATCATCATTGGCGACGAGATCCTGTCCGGCAAACGCAAGGACTCGCATCTCGCGAAATTCATCGAGCTCTTGTCCGAGCGGGGCATGGAGCTGGCCTGGGCGCAGTACCTGGGCGACGACCGCGAACTGCTGACGGCCCGGCTGCGCGAGGCCTTTGCCAGCGGCGACCTGGTGGTCAGCTGCGGCGGCATCGGTGCCACGCCGGATGACCACACGCGGCAGTCCGCTGCCGCTGCCCTGGGCCGACCGCTGGCCCTGCATCCTGAGGCCCGCGAACTGATCTGGCAGCGCGTGCAGCAGATGGCGACGGAGCAGGGCACGGCGGTCGGGGCCGACCATCCCGACACGCTGCGCCGGTTCGAGATGGGCGTCTTCCCCGAGGGCGCCGGCATCATCCCCAACCCCTTCAACAAGAT
>SEEY01000268.1 GCA_004211235.1 Rubrivivax sp. | reverse complement strand
ACCGGCCCGGGCACCTGGGGCAGGGCCGGCACCAGGGGTGGCAACGCCGGCACGCTGGTGCCCGGCGGCGTCTCCGCGGCCGGTGGCAGCAGCACCGCGGGCGGCAGCGCCACATCCGTGAAGGGTGGCAGCCGGTCGGGCGTGGCCGGCGGGGCCAGCAGGATGCGCGTCGTCGGGCCCGGCTCGCCAGGGGCTTCCGGGCTCGCCGGCAGGCCAGCGCCCGGCGGCTCGAAGGTGAGCGGCCCGGCCGGCACGGCCGGGCCACCGCCGGTCGTGGCACCCGGCCGGCGCAGGATGCGGCTCACATTGCGGCAGACCATGGGCACGACGACGCAATGCCCGCTCTCGCAGTAGGCCAGGCCGCGCTCTTCGTGGTCGGCGCGCCAGGTCTTGCGGGTGACGTTGCCACACCGCCGGCCCTTGCCGAAATGCATGTCCAGCAGCGCCGGCTCGTAGGCGAAGTTGCCGTCGATGGCATCGCGCCGGATGGTGACGATGTCGTCATAGGCAAACTGCGTCATGCGCGCCTTGAGCCTTGCGCGCACGTCGGCAGGAATGTCGGCGTAGTCGTCGACCGCCGCCGGCACGTCGCTCATGAAGGGGTCGTGTCCCGGCGACCGCCACTCGCAGGAAGAAGCGCCGGTCGCCGCGGAGGCGGAGCCTGCAAGCCAGGCCATGGCTGCGGCAAAGATGACAGTGGCAGGTGACAACATGCCGATGATCGGCAAGCAGCGCTCCCTGCCGCAAGCGGGCTTACACCCGGCAACTGCGCTTGCCGCGCGTCACCCGCGCCGCGTCGTGCCCTTCTTCTTGCGCCGTCATTCCTCCCAGCGGAAACGCCACACGGCGATCAAGGCAAACGCGGCGCTGAAACCCAGCATCACCGCGCTCGGCAGCAGCGCCGCGCCGAAGCCCTGGCCGCGCCACGTCATCGCATCCAGCGCGTCCACCGCCCAGCGGGTCGGCACGGCGAGGGACACCGTCTGCAGCCACTCCGGGAAGATGAAGGCCGGCACCCAGGCGCCGCCCAGCATCACCATCAGCAGCGTCGCCAGGATGGCCAGGCCGCGCGTGGCCTCGGGCGTGCGACCTAACGCCGCCACCAGCAGACCGAAGCTCGCGGTCAGCAGCGCGAAGCAGAAGAGCACGAGCACGAAGCCTGGCAAGCTGCCCAGCACGCGCACGCCGAAGGCGGCGATGGCCACCGCATAGATGACGGCGAAGACGATCAGCGAGATGGCAGTGCTGGCGACGATGCGGCTGCCCAGCAGTTGCGCACGCGACAGCGGCGCCGCACGCAGCCGCTTCCACAGGCCGAGGCGGCGCATCAGCAGCAGGCCGACAGCCAGGTCGATGCCGCTCATCAGGATGAACTGCACCCCCATGCCGGCGAACGAGTGGGCATAGCTGTTGTAGGCCACCGGCGCGGCGTTGGCACCGGACTGCACGGCCTCCAGTTCGCGTGTCGTGTAGGGCATGGACAGGCCGCCACCCTGGGGCGCCGACGCCGAATCAGAGGTCGAAGCGGCAGACGCAGCGCCCTCATGCCGCTGCACGGCACCGATGGCATCGAACATCCTGTCGAAATCGGCCCGCTGGCCCGCGGGCATGCTGGCGGCGCTGCGCACTTGCTGCTGCATCTCGCCCAGGCCGGCGGGGCTGAAGGTGGAGCGGCTGACTTCCTGCATCAGCGTTTGTGCCAGCAGCCCGCGCACGATGGCCAGCGCGCTGGCCTGGGAGGGGTCGTAATGCAGCACGATCTCCGGCTTCTTGCCGCCGAACATCGCGCCGCCGGCCTGCTCACCCAGCCCCTTGGGCAGGATGGCGACGGCGCGCAGCTTGCCGGCGCGCACCTGGGCCAGCGCATCGGCCTCGTCGGTGACGGTGGTCTTCAGCGAGGCCTCGGCCTGCAGTGCCGCGACGACGCTGCGAGTCAGCGGGCTGCCGTCCAGGTCGACGACGCCGACGGAGATGCCCGACATCTTGCTGCTGCCGCCGAACAGGCTGCCGAAGAAGGCGGCGATGAGGATGGGCGCGACGATGCTGAGCAGCACCGCGCGGCGGTTGGAGAAGTGCAGCTTGATTTCTGCACGGACGAGGGCGATGAGGGCTTGCATGTCGTGGTCCTGAGTCGCGTCAGTCGCGCAGCGCGCGGCCGGTGAGTTGGAGAAAGACGTCTTCGAGCGTCGCCCGGGCCGTGGCGATGCCGCGAACCTTCACGCCGCGCCCGGCCAGGGCCCCGAGCACCGCACCGGCATCGCGGCCGATGTCCTGGACACTGACCTCCAGCCGCTGGCCCACCCGCTTGATCTCCGGCAGGCCGGCCAGTGCGACTTCGTCGGGCTCGCCGTCGATCTCCAGCAGAAGCGTCTGCGCCGCCGGCAGCATCGCGAACAGCTGCGCCTGCGTGCCGCTGGCCACCACGCGGCCGTGGTCGACGATGACGATGCGGTCGGCCAGGCGCTCGGCCTCTTCCATGTAGTGCGTCGTGTAGATCAGCGCCTTGCCGGCGGCCTTGAGCATCTCCAGGTTGTCGAAGATGGCGTTGCGGCTCTGCGGGTCGACCCCGGCGGTGGGCTCGTCGAGAAGCAGCACCTCCGGGTCGTGAATCAACGCGCAGGCGATGTTCAGCCGCCGCTTCATGCCGCCGGAAAACGTCGACGGCTTGTCCTTCGCGCGGTCGCTCAGGCCGACCATGGCCAGCACTTCGTCGGCACGGCGCTTCAGCAGCTCGGGCGCCATGCCGTAGAGCGCGCCGAACAGCTCGACGTTCATGCGCGCCGGCAGATCCTCGTACAGCGCGATGTCCTGCGGCACCAGGCCGATGCGGCGTTTGTAGCCGGCTTCGTCGCTCGCCAGGCTCACGCCACCGGACAGCGTCACCGTGCCGGCGTCAGGTGCCGTCAGGCCGCAGATCATGCCCACCGTCGTCGACTTGCCGGCACCGTTGGGGCCCAGCAGCCCCAGCACCTCGCCGGGCCGCAGCGAAAGGCTCACCTCATGCACCGCCACCCTGTCGCCGTAGGCCTTGCGCAGGCCCCGGGCCACCAGCACTTCGTCGTTCATCACCCACCTCCTGGATTGAATGCAGCGGATGCTAGGCAGCTTCGGCGCGGCCGCTGAGACGGCTGCGACGAATCGACAGCGCGCGCGGCGAACGGCAATACTTCACCCATGAAAGCAACCATCGGCATCATCGGCACGGGCTGGGTCGGCACCAGCGTCGCTTTTTCCACCCTGCTGGCCGGGCATGCGCGCGAGCTGTGGCTGCATGACCAGCGCGGCGCCGTCGCCGAGGGCGAGGCGATGGACCTGGCCGACGGCGCCGCCTACTACCCCCGCTGCGAGGTGCGCGCAGTGCCCCTGGCGCAGATGCGCGAGGCCGACATCGTCGTGCTGGCCGCGGGCCGCAACGGCCGCCCGGACGAGAGCCGCCTCGACCTGCTGCGCGACAACGCCCGCATCGCCGCCGGCATGGGCCGCGCGCTTGCCGGCTTTGCCGGCATCGTCATCGTCGTGACCAACCCGGTCGATGTGCTGACGCGCGTCGTCACGGCGGCCAGCGGCCTGCCGCCCGAGCGCGTGATCGGCACCGGCACGATGCTGGACACCGCGCGGCTGCGCGAGCGGCTGGCGCTGCACCTGAAGGTCTCGCCGCTGTCGGTGCATGCCCAGGTGGTGGGCGAGCATGGCGATTCCTCGGTGATGCTCTGGAGCGGCGCGCAGATCGGCGGCGTGGCGCTGCGCGACTGGCCTGGCTGGCCGGCGGACGAGGAGCCCACGCTGGCCGGCCACGTGCGGCGCGCCGCCTACGACGTCATCCAGCGCAAGGGCGCCACCAACCACGCCATCGGCCTGGTCGCCGCCGAACTGGTCGGCTGCATCGTCAACGACGAACGCCGGCTGCTGCCGGTCAGCCGCGTGCAGGCGGGCATGAGCGGCGTGGCGCTGTCGCTGCCCGCGCGGGTCGGCGCGGGCGGAGCGGAGCAGGTCTTCGAGCCGAAGATGGACGAGGCCGAGCGCGCCGCGCTGGCCGCGTCGACTGCGGTGCTGGCGCGCGCATTCGCATCGCTCGCCGCCTGAAAGGAACCCACATGTCCATGCCCATGCCCGACCGTCGCCGCCTGCTGTTGAGCGGCCTCGCCATTCCCGTGTTGAGCGCCTGCGGCGGCGGGGGAAGCGCCAGCGCCGCGCCCGCTCCTGCACCCGCGGCACCGCCAGCGCCCGCCGACGTGCCGGCACTCAAGACCTACTTCGCCGCGAACTTCAAGATCGGCATGGCCGCCGACCCGGCCGGCTACAGGAACGCCATCGCCAACCCGCTGATCCTGAAGCACGCCAACTCCATCACCGGCGAGAACTGCTTCAAGCCCGCCAGCCTGGGCGTCTCGCCGGGCGTCTACAACTGGACGACCGCGGACGAACTCGCCACCTTCGCCGCCGCCAACGGCCTGGGCGTGCGCGGCCACACGCTGTGCTGGCATTCGCAGACGCCGGACTGGTTCTTCACCGGCACGCTGGCCGAAGTGCGCGCCCGGCTGGAGACCTACATCCATGACGTCGTGACGCACTTCAAGGGCAAGGTCTATTGCTGGGATGTCGTCAACGAATGCACGAGCGACGATGCCGGCTCGCCCTGGCGCAACTCGAAGTGGTACCAGATCCTCGGCCCCGACTACATCGCGATCGCCCTGCGCGCCGCCCGGGCCGCCGACCCGGACGTGAAGCTCTTCATCAACGACTACAGCACGGAAGACCCTGCCAAGTTCGCCCGCCTGATGAGCATCGTGGCCACCGTGCAGGCCAGTGGCGCACCGCTCGACGGCATCGGCCACCAACTGCACGTCAGCACCGCGTCGCCCACGCCGGCCAATGTCGACAACGCGCTGCGCAGCGTCGCGGCCAAGGGGCTGATCAACCACGTCACCGAGCTGGACGTGTCGCTCTACGACGACCCGGGCTCCTGCTTTTCCAGCAAGACCGGCTGCGCCGCCGACATCACCGGCGACCCCACCAAGCTGGCCGCCGCGCTGAAGGCCCAGGCGCTGCAGTACCGCGCGCTGTTCAACGTCTTCAAGCAGCACACCAGCCTGCAGAGCGTGACGACCTGGGGCATTGCGGACAACCACAGCTGGTTGACGGGTTTCCCGGTCACGCGCGGGAACCGGCCGTTGTTGTTCGACGAGGCCGGGGCCGCCAAGCCGGCGGCACGGGCGATCACGGATGACGGCTACATGCCTTGAGGCGTCGGGCGGGTCAGTCGATCTTCTTCTTGCGCAGTTCCCAGGCCGTGTCGGTGCACAGGCCGCACTGCGGGCCGACGAAGGCGCGAGCGGCCTGCTTGTCGCCGCGAAGCTGCCAGTCCAGCCAGGCCGCGACCGCCGCGGCGGCCTTGCCGCCCTGGGGCTGCATATAGGTGCCGCCATGGCCCACGCCGAGCAGGTTGGCCACGGCGACCGGCACGTGGCCGATGCGGGCGAAGTCGTCCATGCCGTTGGCGTAGGCAATGTCGCTCGGGCCGCCGAGCACGTAGAGCGTCGGCGTGTGCAGTTGGTCGAGCAGGGACTTGGGCTGGTCCATCTCCACGTGCTTGACGCCGGTGCCGGGGATGAAGAGGCCGCTGTTCATGACGACGACCGTCTTCACGCGCGGATCGGGCGCCACGCGCAGGGCCTGGATGCCGCCGCAGCTGAAGCCTGACACGGCGATGGCCTTGGCGTCGAACTTGCCGAAATAGGGGCTCTTCGCGTCGGCGTTCTGCGCCAGCGCCCAGTCGATGGCCGCGAGCAGGCCGGTGTAGCTCGTCGGCGGCGGCGGGAAGACCGGCCGGCCTTCGGCATCGAGCTGGCGCGGCGGCTGAGGCTGCGGCGGCATCCAGGCCCTGCGCGTGGCGCCCGATCGGCGCGTGAAGACGGTCGTCGTCATGAACAGCGGCCTCTTCATCCCCGGCACGGGCGTCAAGCACGTG
>SEEY01001061.1 GCA_004211235.1 Rubrivivax sp. | reverse complement strand
GCGATAGCGCCGCGCTGGCCGTGGCCGACAAGCTGCTGCAGGGCGTCGCCCAGCCCTGGCGCTTCGGCCACCACGAGATGTTCCCCGGCGCGAGCGTCGGCATCGTCTTCCTGCCGCGAGACGGTGAGGACGCCGGCACCTTGCTGCGCCGTGCCGACATGGCCATGTACCGCGCCAAGGACGCCGGCCGCGGCGTCCATGCGGTGTACGACGCCGGCATGTCGCGGCTGATCGAGGAGAAGACGCTGTTGCAGGGGCGCCTCAAGCGCGCGATGCACGGTGAAGGCCTCGCGCTGCACTACCAGCCGCAGGTGGACGCACGCGACGGCCGCGTCGTCGGCGTGGAGGCGCTGCTGCGCTGGCACGACGCCGAGCTCGGCCCCGTCGCGCCGGCGCGCTTCATTTCCGTCGCCGAAAGCACGGGCCTCATCCTGCCACTGGGCGACTGGGTGCTCGACGAAGCCTGCCGGCAGATCGCCCGCTGGCGTGATGAGGGGCTGGCACTGCGCGTGTCGGTCAATCTGTCGGCGCACCAGCTGCGCCAGCCGCATTTCGTCGAGCGCCTGGCCGAGCGGCTGCAGGCGCACGGCATCCCTGGCGCGCTGCTGGAACTCGAGATTACCGAGACCGCGGCCATGGCCAGCCCTGAGCAGGCGGCGGCGCAGATGCGCGAGATTGCCGCGCTGGGCGTGGCCCTCGCGCTGGATGACTTCGGCGTCGGCCATTCGTCGCTCAGCCACCTGCGGCAGTTGCCGGTGTCGCGGCTGAAGATCGACCGCAGCTTCATCCAGAACGTGGTGGGCGGTGCCGACGACCTGGTGCTGGTGCGCGCCATCTCGGCACTGGCGCGCGCGCTTGGCAAGACGACCGTGGCGGAAGGCGTGGAAACACTGGCCCAGCGCAACGTGCTGCGCGCGGAAGGCTGCGACGTGCTGCAGGGCTGGCTGTTCGCGCCTGCGGTGCCCGCCGCAGAAGTGCCGGCGCTCGTGAAGGCCGGCTGGCCGACCTGAACGCTGCGCGCCTCAGCCGCCCGCCGAGGGTGACGCGTCTTCTTGCAGCGGCGCCAGCAGGCGTTGCAGCTCGGGCGCACTGAACTTGGTGAGAAGCGAGCCGTCGTCCCGCCCGAGCAGGCCTTCGGCGAGGGCCTGCTTGCGGGCCTGCAGCTCCAGCATGCGCTCCTCGATGCTGCCTTCGGCAACGAGCTGGTAGACGAACACCGGCTGGTCCTGGCC
>SEEY01001060.1 GCA_004211235.1 Rubrivivax sp. | reverse complement strand
CGAACACGGCCTGCCCTCGCTGCTGATCCGCGAGAACGCCCGAGAAAGCGCGCGCGACGCCGATGCCCTGCGGCCCGCGCTGCACGCCTTCATCGCCGCGCTGGCCGCGCGCTGAGCCCTTTTCCCATCATGTCCAACGACAAGCAACTCGACTGCACGCAAGCCGCCGGCGACAAGCAGAAGACCTGGTTCGCCGAACTGCGCCGCGAAGTCTTCGAGCAGCACCGGCCCTACGCCATCATCAACGCCGACACGCCGCACGACCTCTTTCACGTGATGGGCGTGCCCGTCGTCACCAACCAGTGGTGGGCCGCGGTGGTGGCCGCCAAGCGGCTGTCGCAGGACTACCTGGACGGCATGAACGCGCTGGGCTTCAACGAAAGCCTGTGCCGCTACTGCAGCATCGGCCTGGCCACCAGCAAGATCGACCTCGGTGAGCGCGCGCCCTGGGGCGGGCTGCCGCAGCCGGCCCTGCTGTGCGCGCGCCTCACCTGCGACTGCATGCAGCGCGTCTTCCAGCAATGGGCCGACCTGATGGGCGCGCCCTTCTTCGCGCTGGAGGCGCCTGGCTCCAGCGTGCTGCCCGCCCGCTGGTGGGAGCTGTCGCGAGAGCGCTGGGCCGAGCTGTGCGAACCCGAGCGGCTGGACCTCGCCGTGGCCGAGCTGCGCGAGCTGATCGGCGTGCTGGAGCGCATCAGCGGCCGCGCCTTCGATGAAGACGCCCTGCGCGCATTCCTGCAGCGCGTGAACCAGCAGGAAGAGTACTTCGAGGAAGCGCGCCAGCTCATCGTCGACGCCCCGAAGAACCCCGTGCGCATCGGTGAGCAGATCATCAACGTGATGGCCACGCAGTGGCACCGCGGCAGTGAATGGGCGCTGGAGCACGCGCGACGCTTTCGCGACGAGGTGAAGGCGCGGGTGGACGCCGGCATCGCCGCCTGCCCGGGCGAGCGCAAGCGGCTCATGTGGGTGGGCGCCGGCCTCTGGCACAACACCGCCTTCTACAACGCCTTCGAAGAGAGCCACGGCGCCACCTTCGTCTGGTCGATGTACCTGCCCTTCGGCCCCGACTGGTATATCCGCTATGGGCTGGACGACCCGCTGCGCGCGCTGGCCAGCCGCGTGGTCACGATGAACGAGGTGCTGCACAACCCGCCGTACGCGCCGTCGTGGATCGTGCGCGAGGCCGAGCGCAACCGCATCGACGGCGCCGTCGTGCTGATGCCCAAGGGC
>SEEY01001059.1 GCA_004211235.1 Rubrivivax sp. | reverse complement strand
GGTCAGCATCACTTCCGACAAGGCGCAGACGACGCGCCACCGCATCACCGGCGTGCGCACCGTCGAGGAGGCCCAGTTCGTCTTCGTCGACACGCCGGGCTTCCAGACCAAGCACAACGCCGCGCTCAACCGCACGCTCAACCGCACCGTGCATGGCGTGCTGGCCGACGTGGACCTGGTGCTCTTCGTCGTCGAGGCCGGCCGCTTCGGCCTGGACGACGCCAAGGTGCTGGGCCTGCTGCCCGAAGACAAGCCGGTCGTGCTGATCGCCAACAAGCTCGATGCCGTGCACCGCCGCGCGGAACTCGCGCCTTGGCTCAAGGGCATGGCGGAGCGGCGCAACTTCACGGAGTTCGTCCCCCTGTCAGCCAAGAAGGACGCCGACGTGCAGCGCCTCTTCAAGATCCTCAAGCCCTACCTGCCCGAGCAGGGCTGGTTCTACGAGGAAGACGCGCTGACCGACCGCAGCGAGAAGTTCCTCGCCAGCGAGATCATCCGCGAAAAGCTCTTCCGCCTGACCGGCGACGAGCTGCCCTACACGTCCACCGTCGTCATCGACAAGTGGGAGGAAGAGGGCGAGCTGCGCCGCATCAGCGCCAGCATCGTCGTCGAGCGCGACGCCCACAAGGGCATGATCATCGGCCAGGGCGGTGAACGCCTCAAGCGCATCGGCTCGGAGTCGCGCCAGGAGCTGGAGCACCTGATGGACGGCCGCGTGTTCCTCGAACTCTGGGTGAAAGTGCGCTCGGGCTGGGCCGACACCGAAGAGCACCTGCGCAGCTACGGCTACGAGTAACCGCCCATGAGGCTGACGCGCCCGCCGGCGGCCCAACCGGCCTATGTGCTGCATCAGCACGACTGGAGCGAGTCCAGCCTGATCCTCGACCTGTTCACGCGCGAAAGCGGCCGTGTGGCCGTGGCGGCCAAAGGGGCCAAGCGGCCGTACTCCCAACTGCGCGCCGTGCTGCTGCCGCTGCAGCACATCACCGTCTCGCTCAGCAAGCCGGCCAAGGCCGAGGGCGGCGAGGTGCAGACACTGCGCAGCGCCGAATGGGGTGGCGGGGCCACGCTGCCGGCGGGCGCCGCGCTGTTCTCCGGCTACTACCTCAATGAGCTGCTGCTCAAGCTGCTGGCGCGCCACGACCCGCACCCCGGGCTCTTCGACGCCTATGCCGACGCGCTCGTCCACCTGGCCGAAGGCGCGCAGCGTGGCGTCGCCTTCGGCCAGGTGGACGAG
>SEEY01001058.1 GCA_004211235.1 Rubrivivax sp. | reverse complement strand
CTTGCCGGCCGGTTGTTTGGCCGGTTGTTTGGCCGCCGGCTTCCTGCCGCCACCGGCGGCCTTGCCGCCCAGGCTCTGCTTGAGCAGCTCGGTCAGGTCGACGACGTTGTCGCTGCTCGTCTCGGGCGCCGTCTCAAAAGGCTCGACCGTCGCCTTGTCGCCGGCCTTGGCCTTGCGCTCCACGAGCGCATGGATGGCAGCGGTGAAGTCGTCCTCGAAATCCTGCGGCTTCCAGCCTTGCGTCATCTGGTCGATGAGTTGCTGCGCCATCTTCAGCTCCGCCGGCTTGAGGCCCGCCTCGCTGGCCTTCGGCAGGTCCAGCGCCTCGGGCGACCGGATCTCGTTGGCCCAGCGCAGCGTGCCCAGCATCAGGGCGGGGCCGGCCGGGATCAGCGCGGCCAGGTGCTCCTTGTTGTGCAGCACAAAGCGCGCGATGCCGATCACGCCGGCCTTCTCCAGTGCCTCGCGCAGCAGCGCGTATACCCGGCCGGCGCGGCCGTCGGGTGCGAGGTAGTAGGGCTTCTCGATGTAGACGAAGGACACCTCCTTCGCCTCCACGAAGTACTCGATCTGGATCGTCTGGGTGCGCTTGGGGTAGGCAGCCTTGATCTCGTCGTCCGACAGCACGACGTAGTCGTCGGTGCCCTGCAGCTTCACGCCCTTGACGATGTCGTCCTTGTCGATCTTCTTGCCGGTGCGCTTGTTGATGCGCAGGTAGCCGACCGGGTCCATGCTGCGCTTGTCGAGCCAGTCAAAGTCGATGTCCTGCTCGGCGGTTGCGGAGTGCAGTGCCACGGGCACGTGCACCAGCCCGAAGGAAATAGCGCCCTTCCAGAGCGCGCGGCGGCTCGGCGGGGCTTCGTCGCCGGCCATTCGTCAGGCGGCCAGGCGCAGCGGCGCGCCAGCGGCATGGGCGAAGCGGGTTTGCACCGTCACCGTCGGCTTGGGGTCGCGGTCGGGTATGGGCAGGGGCTGCGGCACTTCCTTGCGGCAGGCCGCGAGCGCGGCGCCGGCGATGGTGATGCCGAGCATCAGTTGAAGCAGGCGGGGTTTCATGACCACGCCGCCTTGGATGAGCGGCCCATCACACGCCCCACGCGGCGCCGTAGTGCGCGTAGATACCGCGGCCGTAGTCGTCGGAGTAGGCGGGCGCGTCGTTCTCCGCATAGCGGGGCGCTGCTTTCAGCTGCTCCATGTCGAGGTTGACGACGTAGCCGTCCTTCTCGGTGTCGTAGGTC
>SEEY01001057.1 GCA_004211235.1 Rubrivivax sp. | reverse complement strand
GTCCAGTAGCGCGGCGCCGAGCGCTCCTGCCCCATCAGCCAGGCGCGTCCGGCGTCGCTCCAGTACTGGGCGCGCTGGTAGCCGCCGTCGCGCATGAAGTCGAGGTAGGCGCCGTTGGTCACCAGGCCGGCGTCCAGCGCGAACGGGGCCACGCGCACCGTCGCTGCGGCGCGCTCGTTATCGAACACGAAGCCGTGCCCCTGCTCGCCGCCGCGCAGGAAGCTGCCGCCCCCGAATGCGATCTCGCCCGGCGGCGAGACCCGCGGCTGCACGGGCGGCAGTGCCGGCGGCGGCGCCACACCCAGCGTCTGCAGCGTGTACAGCAAGGCTTCGCCATGCATGTCCTCGTGCGTTAGCGCGAGCCGGTAGGGGTACAGGGCGGCGTCGGTGTCGGGTTCGCGCGCGAGGCGGTCGAGGATGCGGTCCAGCACTTCGCGGCAATAGGTTTTCAGGGCGCCGGGCGGCGGCAGGTCGAGCGTCCAGCGCGTGCGGTGTGGCACCAGGCTGGAGTCGAACCAGTCGTCGCCGCGCGCCAGCAGCGAGTTGCCCTGTGCTTCGCCCGGGCTGCTGCCGGTCGCCTCGCGCAGGATGTACCACTCGGCGAACCAGGCCAAGTGGCCGAGCTCCCACAGCGGCGGATTGACGATGGGCAGGCGCGGCACCCGGGCCGCTTCGCCGTAGCCGGCGGCGTCCAGGGCGTCGTAGAGTGCCAGCGTATAATGCCGCGCATCGCGCAGCATGGCCGCCAGTTGGCGCGGGCCGGCCGCGCGGAAGGATGCATGCAGTTCAGTCATCCCTGCATTGTAGACCCAAGCCGAAGGACCCATGCCACACCCGCAGATTTTGATCGTCAGTCCCGCCTCCGCCCGCGAAAACAACGGCAACTGGCAGACCGCCAGCCGCTGGCAGCGCTTCCTGCGCGCCGGCTACCGGGTGCGCATCGCGTCCGGCTGGCAGGACGGCGATCCGGTGCCGGACCTGCTGATCGCCCTGCACGCGCGCCGCTCGGCGCCGGCGCTGGCCGCCTTCCGGGCCGCCCATCCCGGCAAGCCTGCGCTGCTGGTCCTGACCGGCACCGACCTGTATCGCGACATCCACGAGGACGACAGCGCGCGCGCCGCGCTCGGCCAGGCCGATGCGCTGATGGTGCTGCAGCCGGACGGCCTGGCGCAGCTGACGGCGCAGCAGCAGGCCAGGGCCCACGTGATCTATCAGTCGGCGCCGCCCCTGCGGCCCCAC
>SEEY01000267.1 GCA_004211235.1 Rubrivivax sp. | reverse complement strand
TCGTGCTTCCCTGCGCGACCGGCAGCGGCGAGGCGGTGCTGAGCAGCGCCGTCACCGCCACCGTGCCGGCCGCCAGTTATGCCGAGGCGACGGGCACCTACACGCTGTCGGGCGCCGGCGTCATCAATACCGGCGCGCCCTATGCGTTCAACTTCAAGTACACGGCGCTGACGGGCGACTTCACCTTCACGGCACGCATCAGGTCCCAGGGCGGCAGCGCCGACTCCGCCCGCGCCGGTGTCGTCGCCGCCGAGGCCGTGACCGGCACGCCGGCCTACGCCTGGACGGCGCGTTACTCGAGCACCGGCGAAATCCGCGCGGCGATCAACGGCAACAACAAGGCAGCCATCAGCGGCTTCACGACCTCGGCCCTGCCGGTCTGGGTGCGGCTGCGCCGCGTCGGGTCCGCGGTGTACCAGGCGGCCTCGACGGACGGCGTCACGTGGACCGAACGCTCGCCGGCCAACCTGGCCAGCAGCGCGTCCACGCTCTACGTCGGTCTGGCGCTTTCGTCCGGCAGTAACAGTGCGGTCGTCACGGCCGAGTTCGACAACGTCAGCATCGTCGGCGGCGGCCGGTGAGCAAGGAGAACCAAGACATGAAATCACGACTTCACACCCTGGCCGCGCTGGTGCTCGGCATCGCCGCTAGCACCGCCCATGCGGGCCCGACCAGCACGGTGGCCTATGCCGCCATCAGCGGCTCCACCGTCACGTTCAGCGAACTCGCCGACGGCACCATCGACGGCCTGCTCACCAGCGGCGGCGTGCAGTTCGGCGAGCGCTTCGACGGCCAGGAGCTGGCCGTGGTCAAGGCGCCGCGCCCTGGCGAGGTGGCCCAGGACTGGTTCGACAGCCTCAGCTTCGGCGCGCCCACCGCGGGCCTGACGCTGATGGCCGGTGCGGCCGGCGCCAACCTCGGGGTCTACGACTACGGCGATGCGGACGGCACCGCGCTGTTCGGTGCCGGCCCGCTGGCCGGGGATGCCGATGGCTTCGGCGCCATCTCGGCGCGCTTCGCGGCACCGGTGTCGGCGCTGGGCTTCCAGCTGCGCGACGTCGATGGCGGCGTCGTGACGCTGCGCCTGTACCGCACCGACGGCAGCCTCATCGAGGCGCTGGACCTGGGCGGCGTCGTCGATCCCAACGGCGGCACCGACTTCCTCTACGGCTTCGCCCGCACGGGCGGCACGGCCGACATTGCCGGCTTCTCGCTGACCAACCAGGACAGCTACTACGGCGTGTCGCTGGACAACCTGCGCCTGGCGAACGGCGTGGCCGCGGTGCCGGAGCCCGGCAGCGTCGCGCTGATGCTGGCCGGCCTGGCAGCGCTCGGAGTGGCCCGCCGCGGCCGCGTTCGCTGAAGGGTTGGCTGAAGGGTTGGCTGACGGGCGCCTGCTGAGGCGCTGAGCTGCGGCACCGGCCGGACGATCAGCGGCGCGCCTGCGCCGCCCGCCCGGTCAGCGCAGCACTTCGAGCAGCCTTTCCAGCCCGCCCTCGTTGATGGCGACGCGGGCCTGCTCGCGCACCTTCGGCTTGGCGTGATAGGCCACGGACAAGCCCGCGGCGCCCATCATCGGCAGGTCATTGGCGCCGTCGCCGACGGCGATGGCCTGGTCGGGCCGGCAGCCCACCTTCTCGCAGCAGGCCAGCAGCATCAGTCGCTTCTGCTCGCCGTCGCAGATGTCGCCCCAGTCCTGCATGACGACGCGGCCGGTGAGGGCGCCATCGGCAATCTCCAGCTCATTGCTGCGCACGAAATCCATGCCCAGCTCGGCGGCGACATACCGCGTGAAGAAGGTGAAGCCGCCGGAGACGAGCACGAGCTTCAGCCCTGCCGCCTTCAGCGCCGCGCAAAGCTCGCGCGCGCCGGGGTTGAAGGTGAGCCGCTCGGCCAGCACACGGTCCAGCACGCTGGCGGGCACGCCGGCCAGGATGGCCAGTCGCCGGCGCAGGCTGTCCTTGAAGTCCGTGATCTCGCCGCGCATCGCGGCCTCGGTGATGGCGGCCACTTCCTGGCCCTTGCCGGCCAGCGCCGCGATCTCGTCGATGCACTCGATGCTGATCAGCGTCGAGTCCATGTCGAAGGCGGCCAGGCGGAAGTGGGAAAGCGGCGGCAGGGCGGGGCCGTCACGCAGAACGAGGCTCGGGCCTTGGGCAGAAGCGGAGGGTGACATGCCGGGATTATCCGAGGCCGAGCGCCGGGCCGCTGCCAAGTCGGCCGCTGGACGATGTGCGAGCCGGTCAATCCGGCTCGCATCGCCTTCCCCTCGGAACGGCGGTCAGCTCTTCACCGGCGCCCCCAGCAAGCGCAACACCTCCCGCACCGCCTGCGCCCGGTCCTGCGGGCTGCTCAGGGCTTTCTCGACGCGCAGCTTCTCGTTGCCCACGAGCTTGATGTTGCGGTTCTTCTGCACCAGCTCGATGACGCGCATCGGGTCGATGGGCGGGTTCGGGCGGAAGTTGATGTTGATGAGTGCCGGCGCCGCATCGATCTTGCTGACGCCGTAGGGCCGCGCCAGCACGCGCAGGCGGTGCAGGTCGAACAAGGTCTGGCCCTGCGACGGCAGCTTGCCGAAGCGGTCGGTCACCTCCTCCAGCATGGCGTCGATCTGCTCGGGCTTCTCGGCCGTGGCCAGGCGCTTGTAGAGAGAGAGGCGCACCTGCACGTCGCCGCAGTAGGCATCGGGCAGCAGGGCAGGGGCGTGCAGGTTGATCTCGGTGTTGGTGGAGAAGGCGCCGGTGGGCGACAGCAGGTCGGGCTCGCGGCCGCTCTTGAGCGCGCGCACGGCCTCGTTGAGCATGTCGTTGTAGAGCTGGAAGCCGATCTCCATCATGTTGCCGCTCTGGTTGTCGCCCAGCACCTCGCCGGCGCCGCGGATCTCCAGGTCGTGCATGGCCAGGTAGAAGCCGGAGCCGAGTTCCTCCATGGCCTGGATGGCGTCCAGCCGCTGCGTCGCCTGCTTGGTCAGGCCCTGGATGTCCGGCACCATCAGGTAGGCGTAGGCCTGGTGGTGGCTGCGGCCGACACGGCCGCGCAGCTGGTGCAGCTGCGCCAGGCCGAACTTGTCGGCGCGGGCAATGATGATGGTGTTGGCCGCCGGCACGTCGATGCCGGTCTCGATGATGGTGGAGCACAGCAGCAGGTTGTGCTTGCCGGCCACGAACTCGCGCATGACGCGCTCCAGCTCGCGTTCGGGCATCTGGCCATGCGCCACGATGATGCGCGCCTCCGGCACCAGCTCCTCGAGCTTCTGGCGCCGGTTCTCGATGGTGTCGACCTCGTTGTGCAGGAAGTACACCTGGCCGCCGCGCTTGAGTTCGCGCAGCACGGCCTCGCGGATCGTGCTGCTGCTCTCGGCGCGCACGAAGGTCTTGATGGCCAGGCGGCGCTGCGGCGCGGTGGCGATGACGCTCAGGTCGCGCAGGCCTTCGAGCGCCATGCCCAGCGTGCGGGGGATGGGCGTGGCGGTGAGCGTCAGCACGTCGACCTCGGCGCGCATGGCCTTCATCGCCTCCTTGTGGCGCACGCCGAAGCGGTGCTCCTCGTCGATGACGAGCAGGCCCAGGCGGTTGAACTTGACCTCGGCCGACAGCAGCTTGTGCGTGCCGATGACGATGTCGATGGTGCCGTCGGCCAGGCCCTCCATCGCCGCCTTGATCTCCTTGGCCGAGCGGAAGCGGCTCATCTCCGCCACCTTCACCGGCCAGGCGCCGAAGCGGTCGGCGATGTTCTGGTAATGCTGCTCGGCCAGCAGCGTCGTCGGCGCCAGGATGGCGACCTGCCGGCCACCCATGACGGCCACGAACGCGGCGCGCAGCGCCACCTCGGTCTTGCCGAAGCCGACGTCGCCGCAGACCAGGCGGTCCATGGGCTTGGGCGAAATCATGTCCTGGATGACCGCGTGGATGGCGGCGCGCTGGTCGGGCGTTTCCTCGAAGCCGAATGACGCCGCGAAGGCTTCGTAGTCATGGCCGGAGTAGCGGAAGGCATGGCCCTCGCGGGCAGCACGGCGGGCGTAGAGGTTGAGCAGCTCGGCGGCCGTGTCGCGCACCTGCTCGGCGGCCTTGCGCTTGGCCTTTTCCCACTGGCCGGAACCGAGCTTGTGCAGCGGCGCTTCCTCGGGCGACACGCCGGTGTAGCGGCCGATCAGGTGCAGCTGCGAGACGGGCACGTAGAGCGTCGCCTTGTCGGCGTACTCCAGGTGCAGGAACTCGCTTTTCTCACCGTCGCCCAAGTCGATGTTGACCAGGCCCTGGTAGCGGCCGATGCCGTGGTTGATGTGCACGACCGGGTCGCCCACCTTCAGCTCCGACAGGTCCTTGATCAGCGCGTTGACGTCGCTGACCTGCTCCTGCTTGCGGCGTCGGCGCGTGGTAGGCGTCGTCGCGAAGAGTTCGGTCTCGGTGAAGAGCTGGACAGGCTTTTCGGCATCGACCCAGAAGAAGCCCGAGGCCAGCGGCGCGGCGGTGATGGCGTACTTCTCGTCGCCCGCCCAGAACTCGGCCAGGTCCTTGACCGACGGCGGATCGAGCTTGCTGTCGCGCAGCTGCTCCAGCAGGCTCTCGCGCCGGCCTTCGCTCTCGGCCAGCAGCAGCACGCGATGGGGCGTTCTCTTCAGGTGCGCCGCCAGCCGCGCCAGCGGCTCCTGCACGCCGCGCTCGACGCTGATATCGGGCAGGGGCCGCGCGAACTCCACCGGGTCACTGCCACGCACCGACAGCACCGCATGCGGCTTGGTCAGGCCGAAGAAGTCCTCGCTGGTCAGGAACAGCTCGGCCGGCGCCAGGATGGGCCGCTCCGGATCGTGCTGCAGGAAGCGGTGGCGCTCCTTGGTGTCCACCCAGAAGCGCTGGATCGCCTCGTCCACCTCGCCGTGCAGGGCCAGGCCGGCGGTGTCGCCCAGGTAGTCGAAGACCGAGGCGGTCTGCTCGAAGAAGATCGGCAGGTAGTACTCGATGCCGCCCGAGGCGATGCCCTCGCCGATGTCGCGGTAGATGCGCGCCTTGGTCGGGTCGCCGTCCATCTTCTCGCGCCAGCGCTCACGGAACTTTTTGCGCGCCGCATCGTCCATCGGGAACTCGCGTCCGGGCAGCAGGCGCACGTCGGGCACGGGGTAGAGGCTGCGCTGGCTGTCGGGGTCGAACACGCGGATGGAGTCCACCTCGTCGCCGAACAGGTCGACGCGGTAGGGCACGTTGGAGCCCATGGGGAAGAGGTCGATCAGGCCGCCGCGCACCGCGTACTCGCCGGGCTGCACGACCTGGCTGACGTTGGTGTAGCCGGCCAGTGTGAGCTGCGCGCGCAGCGAGGCTTCGTCGAGCCGCTGCTTCTGCTTGAAGTTGAAGGTCGTGCCGGCGAGGAAGCTCGGCGGCGCCAGGCGCGTCAACGCTGTCGAGGCCGGCATGAGCACGACATCGATGCTCTTGGATTTGCGCGACTGCAGCAGCTCCCACAGCGTGGCCAGGCGCTCGGAGATCAAATCCTGGTGGGGGCTGAAGCTGTCGTAGGGCAGGGTCTCCCAGTCGGGGAAGACGGCCACCTTCAGCTCGGGCGCGAAGAACTTGAGCTCGTCCTCCAGCCGCTGCGTGTCGCCCGGCTCGGCGGTGAAGATGGCGGCCATGCGCCCGGCGTCGCGCTGCTGCTGCACGAAACGCGCGAGCAGCAGGGCATCGGCGGAGCCGACGGGGCGGGGATGGGTGAACTTCTTGCCCGGTTGGATGACCGGCAGGGAGGGCAGGGACATGCAGACCTACAAACGACGACAGCCCCGGAGCGGGGCTTGGCCGCATTTTAGGGACGCCATGCCCTTTGGCTGCCTGGCGGGGCCATGGCAGCATCGCGGGTCTTCCTACCGGAGATTCCATGCGCCGTCGTCACGCCCTGAGCCTGCTGGCCACCAGCCTCGCCCTCAGCCTTCCTGCCTTTGCTGCTTCCACCGAGAGCCAGCGCTTCCACCAGTGGCTCGATGCCCAGTGGGAACTGACGCTGCAGCGCCAGCCCATC
>SEEY01001056.1 GCA_004211235.1 Rubrivivax sp. | reverse complement strand
GATGGATGCTCCGGGTAGAGCGGCTTCTGCACCCGCAGCGGGCCGAAGTGGCTGCGCTCCACCAGCCGCGTGGTGCCGCGGTCGTCGGCGAAGCCCAGTGACAGCGTGGCGCGCCAGTGTTCGCGTGCGGCCTTGCCGGCTTCGGTGACGGAGGAAGGTTCCAGCAGTCTCATGCCCGGCACTATACCGCGAGGTGGCGCTTGACGTCCTCGCCCTGCATCACCTCCTGCTTGCCCGAGGCGACCACTTCGCCGCGTGACAGGACGACGAAGCGGTCGGCCAGCGCATGCGCAAAGTCGAAGTACTGCTCGCACAGCAATATGCCCATGTCGCCGCGTTCGCGCAGCAGCCGGATCACGCGCTCGATGTCCTTGATGATGGACGGCTGTATGCCTTCGGTCGGCTCGTCGAAGATGATCAGCTTCGGGTCGGCCAGCAGCGCGCGCGCAATGGCCAGCTGCTGCTGCTGGCCGCCGGACAGGTCGCCGCCGCGGCGGCCCAGCATCTCCTTCAGTACCGGGAACAGCTCGTACACTTCGGAGCGGATGGCGCCGGCCCGGCGCGCCGGCTTGGTGGCCATGCCCATCATCAGGTTTTCCTCCACCGTCAGGCGGGCGAAGATCTCCCGGCCCTGCGGCACATAGGCAATGCCGAGGCGCGCCCGCTCGTGCGGCTTGAGCCGGGTGATGTCGCGGCCTTCCAGCATGACCTTGCCGCCGGCGACCGGCAGCACGCCCATCAGGCACTTCAGCAGCGTGGTCTTGCCGACGCCGTTGCGGCCCAGCAGGGCCACGCACTCGCCTTTTTCCACGGTGAGCGATACGCCGCGCAGCGTGTGCGCAGCGCCGTAGTACTGGTTCAGTTTCTCGACCTGCAGCATGCTTGATTCCTTAACGTCCCAGATACACTTCAATGACCCTGTCGTCGGACTGCACCTGCCGCATGGTGCCCTGGGCCAGCACCGAGCCTTCGTGCAGCACGGTGACCACGCCCTGCTGCGCGATCTCCTCGACGAAAGCCATGTCATGCTCGACCACGACGATCGAGTGTTTTCCGCGCAGCTCGTTGAGCAGTTCGGCGGTGCGCGCAGTCTCGGCGTCGGACATGCCGGCCACCGGTTCGTCGAGCAGCAGCAATTGCGGCTCCTGCATCAGCAACATGCCGATCTCCAGCCACTGCTTCTGCCCGTGCGACAGCAGGCCGGCCGGCCGATGCTCCTGCCCGTTCAGCCGGATCAGCTT
>SEEY01000266.1 GCA_004211235.1 Rubrivivax sp. | reverse complement strand
ACGACATCCTGGACCTGTCCAAGATCGAGTCGGGCACGGTCACCGTCGAGATCGAGGAGATTCCGTTCGCGTCCCTGCGCGACAGCATCGACCGCAACTTCAGCCATGTGGCCGAGGCCAAGAATCTGCCGCTGCGCATCCTGTTCGCCGACGACCTGCCGCGCAGCATGGAGAGCGATGCCAAGCGGCTGCAGCAGATCCTGAAGAACCTGCTGTCCAACGCCGTCAAGTTCACGTCGCAGGGCCATGTGGAGCTGCGCGTCAGCCTGGCGCGCGAAGGCTGGAGCGCCGACCACCCGGTGCTCGGCAAGGTGCCGCAGGTGCTGGCCTTTGCGGTGGAGGACACCGGCATCGGCGTGGCGCCCGACAAGCAGCGCCTGATCTTCGAGGCCTTCCAGCAGGCCGACGCCGGCACCTCGCGCAAATACGGCGGCACGGGCCTGGGCCTGGCCATCAGCCGCGAGCTGGCCACCCTGCTGGGCGGCGAGATCAGGCTCGTCAGCCGCCACGGCGAGGGCAGCACCTTCACGCTCTTCCTGCCGCTGCACTTCGGCGGTGTCGACACGGTGCGCTCCGCCCGCTCGGCGGGCGAGCCGGAGGCCGCCGGTCCGGCGCTGCAGATGCGCGCCAGCCTGCCGCTGGTGCGCGAAACGCAGGTAGCTGACGACCGCGACGTCATCGTCGAAGGCGACCCGGTGCTGCTCATCATCGAGGACGATCCGCAGTACGCCCGCATCGTCCTGGGCCTGGCCCGCGACCGCGGCTTCAAGGGCCTGGTGGCGCTCAAGGGCGGCCTGGGCCTGGAGCTGGCACGGCGCTTCCTGCCCACGGCCATCTCGCTGGACATCCTGCTGCCCGACATGCTGGGCTGGACGGTGCTCAACCAGCTCAAGCTCGACCCGCTGACGCGCCACATCCCGGTGCAGATCTTCAGCGTCGCCGAGGAGGACCGCACGCATGGCCTGGCGCACGGCGCGTTCTCGTATCTCGTCAAGTCGTCCACCAGCGAAGGCATGGAGGCTGCGCTCGACCGCATCCGCGACTTCACCGTGCCGCGCACGCGACGGTTGCTCATCGTCGAGGACAACGAGATCGAGCGCGGCGCCATCGTCGAGCTGCTGAGCTACAAGGACATCGAGCTGGTGGCCGTGGGCACCGGCGCCGAGGCGTTGAAGCTGCTCGACGAGCAGCACTTCGACTGCATGGTGCTGGACCTGCGCCTGCCCGACGTCAACGGCTTCGGCCTGCTGCAGCAGCTGCACGCCGATCCGTCGCTGGCTGCCGTGCCGGTCGTCGTCTTTACCGGCAAGGATTTGTCCGACGCCGAGCGCAAACAACTGCGCGCGCTCGCCAAGAGCGTCGTGCTGAAGGATGTGCAGAGCCCCGAGCGGCTGCTGGACGAGACGGCGCTGTTCCTGCACCGCGTCGTCACCGAGTTGCCGCCCGACAAGCAGCAGGTGCTGCAGCGGCTGCACGGCGCCGCCGAGATGCTGCGCGGCCGGCAGGTGCTGGTCGTCGACGATGACGCGCGCAACATCTTTGCGCTGACGACGCTGCTCGAGAACCAGGACATGCAGGTGCTCACGGCCACGAGCGGCCGCGCTGCCATCGACATCGTCAAGCAGACGCCCGACCTCGACCTGGTGCTGATGGACATCATGATGCCGGACATGGACGGCTACGAGACGATGCGCGAGATCCGCGCCAATCCCGAGTTCCGCAACCTGCCCATGCTGGCCCTGACCGCCAAGGCCATGAAGGGCGACCGCGAGAAATGCCTGGAGGCCGGTGCCAGCGACTACATCTCCAAGCCGGTCAACACCGCCCAGCTTCTTTCCCTGATGCGTGTCTGGCTTCACCGCTGAAGATGGCGCACCCCGATCTGCGATCAACCACCGAACCGCCGCCGCCTGTGGCCGAGGATGCCTTGCCGATCAACATCCTCATCGTCGACGACGAGCCCGCCAACCTGCTGGTGCTGGAAACGGTGCTGGACGACCCGGGATACCGCCTGGTGCGTGCGCTGTCCGCCGAGCAGGCGCTGCGCGCGTTGATGGCCGACGAGTTCGCCGTGCTGGTGCTGGACATCCAGCTGCCCGACATGAACGGCATCGAGCTGGCGCAGATGATCAAGGAGCGCAAGAAGACGGCGCACCTGCCGATCATCTTCCTCACGGCTTATTTCGATCAGGACCAGCACCGGCTGCAGGGTTACGGCAGCGGCGCTGTCGACTACCTGAGCAAGCCGGTGAACGCCGTGGTGCTGCGGTCCAAGGTGGCGGTGTTCGCCGAGCTGCACCGCAAGACGCGCGAGGTGCAGCGCGCCAACACCGCGCTGCTCGCCGAGGTGGAGGAACGCCGCCGCGCCGAGGAGCAGCTGCGCGAGCTCAACGAGACGCTGGAGCAGCGCGTGCGCGAGCGCAGCGAGGCGCTGCTGCAGGCCGACCGCAAGCTGCAGGCGACGCTGAACAGCATCACCGACGGGCTGCTGCTCATCGAGCACGATGGCCGCATCGGTTATGCCAACGAACAGGGTGCGCTGCTGCTGGGCTGCCACGCCGCCGAGCTGCTGGGCCAGCACCGGCGCGATGTCTTCAGCGGCGCGGCGTTCGAACTCGGTTTCCAGCGCGCGCTGGCAGGCCGTCAGGCGGTCTCGTTCGAGTCGCAGGTGGAGGGCGACCGCTGGCTGCAATGCCATTGCTATCCGTCCGACGACGGCCTGTCCGTCTATTTCCATGACGTCACGGACCGGCGCGAACTGCAGTTGCGTCGCGAGCAGCTGCTCGCCGCCGAGCAGGCCGCACGCAGCGCTTCCGAGCATGCCTCGCATGCCAAGGAGCAGTTCATCGCCGCCGTCAGCCACGAGCTGCGCACGCCGCTGGCTGCCATCGTCGGCTGGGCCAATGTGCTCGTCCAGCCGGGCATCGACGCGGCGACGGTGCACCGTGGCATCCAGGCCATCGCGCGCAATGCGCAGGCCCAGTCCGTCCTCGTTGCCGACCTGCTGGAGATGAGCCGCCTGATCGCCGGCAAGCTGCGCATGGACATGCAGCCGCTGGACCTGAACGACATCGTCACGAATGCCGCCGACACCGCGCGGCCGACGGCCGAGTCGCGCCAGCTCGGCATCGAGCTGCAGATGTCGCCGCAGCCCGCCGGCATCTCCGGCGACCCGAGCCGCTTGATGCAGATCGTCATGAACCTGCTGACCAACGCGATGAAGTTCACGCCCGCGGGTGGCTGTGTGACGGTCGCGACGACGGTGCACGCCGACAGCGTGGAGCTGAGCGTCAGCGACACCGGCCAGGGCATCGAGGCCGGCTTCATTCCGCGGCTGTTCGACCGCTTCAGCCAGGCCGATGACCTTGCCGCCCGCGTTCACGGCGGGTTGGGTCTGGGCCTGTCCATCGTCAAGAACCTGACCGAGCTGCATGGCGGCGAGGTGTCTGCCAGCAGCCCGGGGCCGGACCGCGGGTCCGTCTTCGTCGTGCGGCTGCCGCGCGCCAGCTCCGGCCGGTCACCGCTCGAGGGTGTGCCCGGCGCGGAGACGGAAGAAGCTTCCGTGGCCGGGTTGAACGTGCTGCTGGTGGACGACCACGCCGATGTGCTGGAGGCGCATGCGCGCATGCTGTCGGAGCAGGGTGCGCATGTCACGACGGCGCAGTCGGCCGTCGAAGCGCTGGGCATGCTGGCGGAGCGGAATTTCAACATCCTGCTCAGCGACCTCGGCATGCCGGGCATGGACGGCTATGCGCTGGCCCGCCGTGTCCGCGGCGAGCTCGGCCTCAGCGCCGAGACGCTGCCGGCCGTCGCCGTGACGGCGTTCGTGCGCACGGAGGACCGCGACGCCGCGCTGGACGCGGGCTACCAGGCCTGCCTGCAGAAGCCCGTTTCGCCGCTGCAGTTCGTCCGCACCGTTGCGCGCTACGCCCTGCGGCCCCGGGTGCAGGCGCCGCTGCGGGCGCTGTTCGTCGAGGACAACGACGACCTGCGGGAGCAGATCATGTGGATGCTGGAGGAGGAGGGCCTGCAGGTGCGGGCCTTTGCCAGCGCCGAGGAGGCGCTGCAGGCCTACCGGCCGGATGAGGTGGATCTGGTCATCACCGACGTGAGCCTGATCGGCATGTCGGGCGTGGACCTGGCCCGGGCCATCCTGCGCATCGCGCCGGACGCCTGGGTGGTGTTCTCCTCAGGCTATGCGATGGGCAATGCGCTGAAGGATTTCGGCCCGCATGTGCGGGCCTTGTTGAAGCCCTTCGACTTTGCGGACATCCGGCGCCTGATCGACGAGATCAGCGCCGGGCGCGCAGCGAAGTGACCCGCGATCAGATCGCGATCTTGCCGGTCAGGCGGCGGTACAGAGCGTCGCCGAACTGGCCGATGACGCCGACGGCGGACAGACCCAGAGCGATGGCGAGGAGCAGTTCCATTTGGTTTCCCTTCTTTCTTTGTTGAACGCCTGCAGTATAAGGGTTTCCACTAGATACGCAAGGGTTAACCCTAGAGATCGTTGGGGAAAGCCGTTTTGGCCTGGGATAGCGCTTTCCGTATGCGAACTGGCTATAGCAGAAGCGAAATAAACGATATTTCAGAACTAGCAGCCCCTCCTAAGCTCCGCGTCGTTCCTGAACGAGCCCAGAGCCATGCGAATCACGAAGCTGACGACCTATCGCGTCCCGCCGCGGTGGATGTTCCTGAAGATCGAGACCGACGAGGGCGTCGTCGGTTGGGGTGAGCCGGTCATCGAGGGCCGCGCACGCACGGTCGAGGCGGCCGTTCACGAACTGTCTGAATACCTCATCGGCCAGGATCCGTCCCGCATCAACGACCTCTGGCAGGTGATGTACCGCGCCGGCTTCTACCGCGGCGGCCCCATCCTGATGAGCGCCATCGCCGGTATCGACCAGGCGCTGTGGGACATCAAGGGCAAGGCCATGGGCCAGCCCGTGTACGAGCTGCTGGGCGGCCTGGTGCGCGACAGGATGAAGGTCTATTCCTGGGTCGGCGGCGACCGCCCGGCCGACGTCATCCGCGACATCAAGCGCCTGCGAGAAGGCGGCTTCGACACCTTCAAGATGAACGGCACCGAGGAACTCGGCATCGTCGACAGCGCCCGCAAGATCGACGAGGCCGTGGCCCGCATCGCCGAGATCCGCGAGGCCTTCGGCCACGACATCGAGTTCGGCATCGACTTCCACGGCCGCGTGGCCGCGCCGATGGCCAAGTCGCTGCTCAAGGCGCTGGAGCCGTATCGCCCCTTGTTCGTCGAGGAGCCGGTGCTGGCCGAGCAGGCCGAGTACTACCCGCGCCTGGCTGAGCAGACCAGCATTCCGCTCGCGGCCGGCGAGCGCATGTTCTCGCGTTTCGATTTCAAGCGCGTCTTCCAGGCCGGCGGGATCGCCATCGTGCAGCCCGACCTGTCGCATGCCGGTGGCATCACCGAGTGCTTCAAGATCGCCTCGATGGCGGAAGCGCATGACGTCGCCTTCGCGCCGCACTGCCCGCTGGGGCCCGTGGCACTGGCGGCCTGCCTCGCCGTCGACTTCGTCTCCCACAACGCCGTGCTGCAGGAGCAGAGCATGGGCATCCACTACAACCAGGGTGCCGAGTTGCTGGACTTCGTGAAGAACAAGGACGACTTCCACATCGAGAACGGCTTCATCAACCCGCTGCGCAAGCCGGGGCTGGGGGTCGAGATCGACGAGGAGCGTGTCATCGAAGCGGCCAAGAATCCGCCCGATTGGCGCAACCCCGTCTGGCGCCACGCCGACGGTTCCGTGGCCGAGTGGTGATGGCTGAAGCCCGGCTCATCGCGCTCGACTGGGGCAGCACGCGGCTGCGCGCCTTCCTGCTCGGTGGCGACGGTGAAGTGCTGCAGACGCGCCAGTCCAATGACGGCGCGTCCACGCTCTCGGGTGCCGACGTGTTCGCCCGAGCCCTGAGCGATCTCGTTGGGGACTGGCGTGCTGAGCATCCGCAACTGAAGCTGCTCGCATGCGGCATGGTCGGCAGTGCGATCGCTTCGGCG
>SEEY01001055.1 GCA_004211235.1 Rubrivivax sp. | reverse complement strand
TCTCGGCCTCGCTGGTCTTCGTGGTCCAGCCGATGGCGGCCAAGCTGGTGCTGCCGATGCTGGGCGGATCGCCGTCGGTGTGGAACGCCGTCATGGTCTTCTTCCAGGCGGCGCTGCTGTGCGGCTACGCCTACGCCCACCTGCTGCAGCGCATCCGCTCGCTGAAGCTGCAGATCAGCGTCCATCTCGCCGTGCTGGCCGTCGCCGCCCTGTTCCTGCCGCTCGGCGTCAGGCTGGCATTCGGCGAGCCGTCGTCCACAATCCCGGCCCTGTGGCTGATCGGCACCCTGACCGTCAGCCTGGGCGCGCCGTTCGCGGCCCTGTCAGCCACGGCGCCCCTGCTGCAGGCGTGGTTCGCGCGGGTGCGCGCTGGGTCGCCGGACGGGGCCAAT
Source organism: Rubrivivax sp. (assembly GCA_004211235.1). Next base: position 853 of record SEEY01001055.1, on the reverse strand, counting down.
CCCTATGTCCTGTACGCCGCTTCCAACCTCGGCAGTTTCCTGGCCCTGCTGGCCTATCCGATCCTGATCGAACCGGGCGCGACCCTGACGGCCCAGCGGCTGGGCTGGACCGCCGGCTATGCGGTCTTCCTGATCCTGCTGGCCGCGTTGGGGCTGCTGATCGCCAAGGTCTCGCCCAGCTTCAACGCGCCGGTCACAGCCGCTGAACCGACCGAGGCCGGGCCCGCCATCGCCTGGAAGCAGAAGGCGCGCATCGTCCTGCTGGCCGCCATTCCGTCCAGCCTGATGCTGGGCGTCACCGCTCACCTGTCGACCGACGTGGCCTCGGCGCCGTTCCTGTGGGTCGCGCCGCTGGCCCTCTATCTGCTGACCTTCGTTTTCGCCTTCCAGGCCAAGCCGGCCATTCCGTACGCGATCACCTCCATGATCGCGGCGGCCCTGCTGGCCGTCTCGATGGGGCTGGTCGCGTTCAAGACCGGCGAGTGGACGGTGATGCTGGCCATCAGCCTGCTGACCTTCTTCTTCGTCGCCCTGTTCTGCCACCAGACCCTGGCGGCCGAGCGGCCCCAGCCGGCGCGCCTGACCGAGTTTTTTCTGCTGCTGTCCGTAGGCGGCGTGATCGGCGGCATCTTCAACGCCCTGATCGCCCCGGTCATCTTCAACACCGTCTGGGAATACCCGCTGGTGCTGATCCTGGCGGGTCTGGTGCGGCCGTGGAACTGGGCCCAGCTGACCAAGCGCGACATCTATCTGCTGGTCGCGGGCGTGCTGGTGTGCGCCGCGCCGCCGTTGGCGCAGGAGCTGGTGCGCTACATGCCCGGCGTGCGCGCGGCGGTCAGCGACGAGACCCTGA
>SEEY01000265.1 GCA_004211235.1 Rubrivivax sp. | reverse complement strand
TATGAGAACCTGTCCATCCCCTTTATCGAATCGCGTAGCGGGCGCCGGGAGGCGTATACGAAAGACGAGCGGGATGTTTTCTGGGGCGTTGGCAGGCATTGCTCGGAGTTGCTGTTAATAGCGTGCCGACTCGCACAAACCCCAAGCGGTGCGGACAGGTTTCTGAATGTGTCGTTCGGTAAAGTTTTGCGTACTGAATCGATGTTTCATTCGTGCGCAATCCCTGTCATGCCCTCGTCCTTCGAAGCGTCCACCCTGGTCCATGTCGTCTTTTCCTCGCGGATCGCGGGTGGTGAGCGCCATTGCATCGACCTCGCCAACGCCCAGGCGGCGCTCGGCCACCGCGTTCATGTCATCGGTTCGGCTGGGTCGGCCGTCGCCGGCGCGCTGGCCCCCGGTGTCACCTTCCATGGCCTGAAGCTGCCCGTGATGCGTGGCTGGCGCGTTGCCGCGCTGGTGCGCCGCCTGGGGGCGACCGTCTGCCACGGCCACCTCGGGCCGGCCTGCAAGGCCGTGGCCCATGCCCGCAGCGCCTCACGTATCGGCACGCTGCATGTCGGCTACAAGGCCCACCACCATGCGCGCCTGGACGGCCTTGTCTGCGTCAACCGCGCCCAGCATGAAGGCTTGCCCGAAGGACAGGCGCTGGCCAATGTCATCTACAACTGGGCGCCGCAGCGGGATGCTGCCGCCGCAGCCCGCGAAACCGACCTGCGCGCGGAACTCGGCCTGACACCCGACCAGTTGCTGGTGGGCAGCGTCGGCCGCCTGCACGTCAGCAAGGGCATGGACCTGCTCATCGCCGGTTTCAAGGCGCATGCCCCGGCAGATGCCGTGCTGGCTGTTCTTGGCGAGGGGCCGGACGAAGCCCAGCTCAGGGCACTGGCCGCGGGCGATGCGCGCATCCGGCTGCTGGGTTTTCGCAGCGATGTCGACCAGGCGCTCAGGTCCTTCGACCTGTTCGTGTCGCCGTCGCGTGAAGAGGCCTTTCCGCTGGCCATCCTGGAGGCCATGCGCGCCGGCCGTCGGGTGCTGTCCACGGCCACGCAGGGGCCGCAGGAGATGCTCGCCGGCCAGCCCGCCCGCCTGGTGCCCGTGGGCGACGCCGACCTGCTCGGCCGCGCCATCGCCGCAGAGCTCGGCGTGTTGCGCGCATTGCCCGTGCAGGCTCGCGGCGTCAGCTACGCGACCGCCGCCTATGACCGCGGCAACGCCGTGGCCCGAACCCTGGGTTTCTACCGCGACGTCATCAGCCACCGGGCCGCGCTGGCCCAGCACTTCGAGGATGAACAGGCGATCATCGCCTGATGCTGAAGAAGCCCCGCACCGACTTCTGGCAGGTCGGCATCGTGCCGCTGGCCATCCGCGACGTCGAGGCGAGCACGCTCAGAGCGGCCCGGGGCCACATCACCTGGCTGCCTGACGCCGGCCGCTGGCGCTACCTGGCCGACCCTTTCGGCCTGGTGCGCGGCGATGCGCTTCATGTCTTCGTCGAGGCGTTCGACTACCGGATCAAGCGCGCCAACATCGAGCGCCACGAGTTCGGTCTCACGGACCTGGTGTGGCGCAAGCAGGCGACCGTGCTGGACCTGCCGTTTCACCTGTCCTACCCCCAGGTGTTCGAGCATGACGGCGAAACCTGGATGGTGCCGGAGAGCCACAAGGCCGGCGAGATTGCGCTGTACCGCGCGACCGACGATTCGCTGGACCACTGGGAGCGCAAGTGTGCGCTGCTCGCCGGGCTCCCCGGAGCCGACGCATCGCTGATCCAGTTCGACGGGCGCTGGTGGATGTTCTACACGCTGGTGGGCCCCAACGCGCGCGACCAGCGCGAGCTGCATGTGGCCCATGCGCAGGCGCTCGCCGGCCCGTGGACGCCGCTGGCCAGCAATCCCGTGCGCGTCAGCCGCGAAGGCGCGCGCCCGGCGGGTCGGCCCTTTGTCGGCCGTGACGGCGTGTTGGTGCTGCCGGTGCAGGACAGCTCCGCCGGCTACGGCAGCGCTACGCGGCTGCTGCGCCTGCCCGTGCTGACGCCTGAGCGCATCGTCATCGAGGCGGGCGCCGAGCGCCTGACCGGCGATCTCGTCAGCAGCACTCACACCGCCGGCCTGCACACGCTGACCGGCTGCGGCGACGCCTTCACGCTGATCGACGTGAAGCGCATCGACCGCTCGCGGGGCAAGCAGTGGCTGGATTTCAAACGCCGAGTGCGACGGCTCCTGCAACGTTGAATAGACACGTTGTCCAGCGGCGCGGACATCGCCTGGGCAGGCCTGTGGATGCTGGTGCTCGGGTTGTTCATCTCTGGCGCCATCGTCGGCCCGCCGCTGCACTGGCGGGCGCGGCTGGCGCCAGGCGGCCTGACTGTGGCGGCATGGGCTCGGCGCCTGGTGCTTGGCTCGATGCTGAGCGCGCTGGCGTGGTTGTCTGCCGCGCTCGCCCTGAGCATGGCGGTCAGCGACCCGGCGATGCGGGCCGTGCAGTTGACGGCCTGGCTTCCCGTGATGGGCGACGCCCTGCTGGCGGTGACCTGCATGCTCTGGCTTCGCGGTCTGTGCAACAACCAACTTCCGCCAGCTGCTCGCTGCATTGGGCCTCGGTGCCGGCACTGTGCTGCTGCTCGGTGCCGCCCAGGCCGTCGGACTGGCCCCGCAGCGGGGCGTGGCCTTGCTGGCCATAGAGCTGGCGCTGGCGCTGGGTTTTGCGGTGGCGGCGCAACGGGCGTGGGCGCGGCAGGATCTGAATCTTCTGGCGCCGCGGCCCTGACCCCATACTTGCACGGCATCGCAAACAGGCCCTCGCATGAATCTCGCCGACCGCATTGCCGCCGCCACCGCCGCGCTGGAAGCCCAGGTCATCGCCTGGCGGCGTGACCTCCATCAACACCCCGAACTCGGCAACCGCGAGTTCCGCACCGCCGGCATCGTCGCCGAGCACCTGCGCGCGCTCGGCTTCGACGAAGTCAAGACGGGCGTGGCCCACACCGGCGTCGTCGGCCTGCTGAAGGGCGGCAGGCCCGGCGGTGTCGTCGCGCTGCGCGCCGACATGGATGGCCTGCCGGTCACGGAGGAGGTCGATCTTCCCTTCGCGTCCAAGGCCCGTGCGGTCTGGAACGGCGAGGAGGTGGGCGTGATGCATGCCTGCGGGCATGACTGCCATGTCGCCATCCTGATGGGCGTGGCCAGCGTGCTGGCCGGGCTGCGCGAGGGCATTGCCGGCAGCGTCAAGTTCATCTTCCAGCCCGCCGAAGAGATGCCGCCCGAGGGCGAGGAGGGCGGTGCGGCGCTGATGATCAAGGAGGGCGCGCTGGAGAACCCCACGCCCAGCGCCATCTTCGGCCTGCATGTCACGTCGCGGCAGCCGGCGGGCGTCATCGGCTACCGGCCGGGGCCGACGATGGCCAGCAGCGACTACTTCAAGATCACCGTGCTCGGCAAGCAGACGCACGGCGCATCGCCCTGGCTGGGCGTGGACCCGATCGTCACCTCCGCACAGATCGTGCTCGGGCTGCAGACCATCGTCAGCCGCACGCTGGACCTGAACCGCGAGCCGGCCGTCGTCACCATCGGCGCCATCAAGGGCGGCGTGCGGGAGAACATCATCCCGAACACGGTCGAGATGCGCGGCACGATCCGCACCTTCGACGAAGGCATGCGCGACGCCATCCACGAGCGCATCACGACGCTGGCCGAAGGCATCGCCACCGGCTCGCGGGCGAGCTGCCAGGTCTGCATCACGAAGAACTATCCCGTCACGCGCAACGACCCGGTGCTGACCGAGCAGATGCTGCCCACGCTGACCCGCGTGGCGAGCACCGGCCCGCGGCCGATGGGCATCGAGGTGGTGCCCAAGACGACCGGCGCCGAGGACTTCTCGGTCTTCCAGCGCCTCATCCCGGGCGTGTTCTTCTTCGTCGGCGTGACGCCGCCGGACATCGATCCCACCAAGGCCTACTCCAACCACTCGCCCCGCTTCATCGTCGACGAGCGCGGGCTGGAAGTAGGCGTGAGGGCGCTGGCGAATCTGGCGGTGGATTACCTGGGGGCGCTCAGCGGTTGAGTGACTCCGAAGCTGAGGGCCGTCTCCATGGACGGCTCGCCATGCTTCGCGCTGCGGTGAAGCTAGAGCTCGGCTTGGACTGTTTCGGCACCCACGTCCCAACGGTAGAGACGGCCAGTCGAGCGCGATGCCGCGTACCAGCCCACGATGCTGCTTCCCACCCAATCCCGATCCGATCCAGGTGGCACGGGGTAGTTTGAGTAGAGCGCAAACACATAGTAGGAACGTCCCGCGCCTTGAGATCCTTCCCGGGTCAATTCGCAACGGTACTCACCCGCGCCATGCGCGGCAGATTCCAGCTTGGCAAGTCGGCTCTTGATGCGCTGGCAGGCGCCCTCAGCTCGGCGCGATGTTCAAGAAAAACCGCGACAGCCAGCCCACCGCGTGGGCGTCCGCCGCCGCGCCGCGGCCGCGTTGCTCGATGCGCACATTCGCCACCGACGTCGACGCCACCGCATTGCCCTGCACGATGGAGCGTGGGTCCACCTGGCCGGAGAAGCGCAGCACGTCGACATTGCGGTTCACGCCGATCTGCTTCTCGCCGCTGATCATCAGGTGGCCGTTGGGCAGCACGCCGGTGACGACCGCGGTGATGGCGCCGGTGAATTCGTTGGTGTTCTGGTTGCTGCCCTTGCCCTTGTTGTCGTTGGCGGACGTGGCTTCTGCCGTCGCGCGGCCGAAGGCCTTGGGCGAGATGCCGGGCACCGCGCTGACGCCGGCCGACAGCGTGCCGCTCTTGCTGAGCTCGCTCGTGCTCGTCTGCGAGGCCGATACGCGCTCCGTGATGTTGACGGTGAGCGTGTCGCCCACCAGCCGGGCGCGGTGATCCTCGAACAGCGGCCGGTAGCTGGCGCCCTGGTAGATGGCGCCATTGCTGGCGGCCACGGGCTGCACCTGCGGCAGGTTGACGACCGGCGTGTGCGCCAGCTCGACCTGGGGCTCGGGGTAGGGCGTGGCGCAGCCGGCGAGTGCCGCTGTGACGGCAAGGAGAGCGAGGGTCTTCATGGCGCTTCTGTTTAGATCTGGGCGAGCTTCTGCAGCATCTGGTCGGAGGTCTGCACGGCCTTCGAGTTCAGCTCGTAGGCGCGTTGCGTCTGGATCATCTGCACCAGTTCCTCGACGACATTGACGTTGGACGTCTCAACGAAGCCCTGCTGCAGCGCGCCCATGCCGTTGTTGTTGGGCGCGCCGGTGTTGGGCGTGCCGCTGGCAGCGGTCTCGGTGAAGAGGTTTTGGCCCTTGGGGTCCAGGCCGGCCGGGTTCACGAAGGTGGCGAGCTGCAGCTGGCCCACGGTCTGCGCCGTGGCCTGGCCCGGCAGCGTCACACTGACGGTGCCGTCGTTGCCGATGGTCAGGCTCTGCGCATTGGCAGGAATGGTGACGCCGGGCAGCAGCGTGTAGCCGTTGTTCGTCACCATCTGACCGTTGGCGTTGAGCTGGAAGCTGCCGTCACGCGTGTAGGCCGTCGTGCCGTCCGGCTGCTGGATCTGGAAGAAGCCGTCGCCCTTGATGGCCAGATCCAGGTTGTTGCTGGTCTGCTGCAGATTGCCCTGCGTGTAGATGCGGGCGGTGGCCACGGGGCGCACGCCCAGGCCGACCTGCAGGCCGGTGGGGAGCGTCGTCTGCTCGGTGCTGTTGGCGCCGGCCTGGCGCATGTTCTGGTAGATCAGGTCCTCGAACACCGCGTGCGAACGCTTGTAGCCGTTGGTGGCCACGTTGGCGAGGTTGTGCGAGATGTTGTCCAGCTGGGTCTGCTGGGCTTCCATGCCGGTCTTGGCGATCCAGAGCGAGCGCATCATGGTCAGGTACTCCCTAAAAGTTTGGCGGACTGCTGACCTTGGGTCTGGGCGATCTGCATCAGCTTCATCTGCTGCTCGAACTGGCGGCCGGCGGCGATCATGGCGACCATGGTCTCGACCGGGCTGACGTTGCTGCCTTCCAGCGCGCCGTCCTGCAGCTTGGCTGCCGGGTTGGCGGGCAGG
>SEEY01000264.1 GCA_004211235.1 Rubrivivax sp. | reverse complement strand
AGAAATACAGCACCGGCAGGTTCAGCGCGCCGACGAGGCAGAGCAGTCCACCGGCCTGGTCGCCGCGGCGAGGGTCGTCGGGCGTGTCGACGGCGCTGGTCAACGCGATGAAGCCGATGTAGAGCAGCGTCAGCAGCAGGGCCGACGTGAGCCGCGCGTCCCACACCCACCAGGTGCCCCAGGTCGGCCGGCCCCAGAGCGAGCCGGTCAGCAGCATCAGCACGGCGAACAGCAGGCCGGTGGGCGCGAGCGCGCGCATCAGCACGAAGGACAGGCGCGTCTTCCAGGCCAGGCCCACCAGCGCCCAGAAGGCCATCGCGCCGTAGCAGACCATGGCGATCCACGCGGCCGGCACGTGCAGGTAGAGGATGCGGTAGGCGTCGCCCTGCTGGGCGTCGCTCGGTGCCCAGAACAGGCCGAGTGCCAGGCCGGCCGTGATGCCCACGGCGGCCAGCAGCCACAGCGCGGGCAGCAGCCTTGCGGTCAGCGCGAGGAAGTAGTTAGGACTGGCGAAGCGCCAGAGGGTTTTGGGAGCGCTCATCTAGTCCAACATCAAGGAAAGCGCGGCGGACGTGGCCCAGGGCGCCAGCGCCAGCAGCGCGGCAAGCCACGCACCGAGCAGCAGCAGGGCGGTGTCGGCATTGGCGCCGCCTTGGGCTGCGGCCGTGCCGAAGACGAGCACCGGCACGTCCAGCGGCAGCAGCAGCAGCGCCAGCAGGCCGGCACCGGCGCGCGCATGCAGCACCAGCGCCGCGCCGAGACCACCGATCAGCGCCAGCGCCGGTGTGCCGAGCAGCAGGCTCAGTGCCAGCGGGCCGGGGTCGTCGACGCCGAAGGCCAGCGCCAGCAGCGGCGCCAGCAGCACCAGCGGCAGGCTGGCCAGCGCCCAGTGCACGGCCAGCTTGAGGGCGACGGAGGCTGGCCGAGGCAGTGGCGCAAGCCACCACTGCTCCAGGCTGCCATCGGCCAGGTCAGGCGCAAAGAGCCGCGGCAGTGACAGCAGGCTTGCCAGCAGCGCAGCGATCCACAGGAGGCCAGGCGCCAGTTCGCGCAGCCGCGCCGGCTCGGGCCCGAGGCCGAGCGGGAACATCGCCGCCACGCCGACGACAAAACCGAGCGGCGTCAGCCATTCGGCCGGCTGGCGCAGCGTGCTCGACCATTCCCGCCGGGCGAGGGCCGCAGCGGCTTGCAGGGCCAGACCCATCAGAGCCTCCCAAGGCTCAAGGTGCGAACGGGGCGCTTGAGCGGTATCGGCTGGTGGCTGGTGAAGACGACGCTGCCTCCCTCGTCGGCGTGGCGGTCGATGCGCTGCGCGAGTCGGTCGGCCATGGCCGGGTCGAGTGCGGCGAGTGGTTCGTCCAGCACCCACAGCGGCGGCACCTCGGGCAGCCACAGCTGTGCAAGCGCCGCGCGGCGGCGCTGGCCCTCCGACAGCTGCGCATGGCGCAGGCCGGCGGCATCGTCCAGCCCCACGGGCGCGAGCGCGGCCAGCGCCTCGGCCTCGCTGCAGGGGCGGCCGGCCAGGGCCGCATGGCTGCGCAGCTGCTCGATGACGGACAGCACTTCCTTGAGCCCCGTCTTGTGGCCGATATAGAGCAGCTGTCGCTCCACATGCACGCGGCCGGCGCGCGGCGCGCTCAGGCCGCAGATCAGCCGCAGCAGGCTGGTCTTGCCGCTGCCGTTGGCGCCCTGCACCCACAGCAGCTGACCCGGGTGCAGCGCCAGGTCGACGCCCTCGAACAGCAGCCGGCTGCCGCGTGACTGCCCGACCCGCTGAAGGATCAGCGTGGGCGCGGTGATGGCGATGGCCGGAAGGAGGGGCATGCCGCCACTCTAGGCAGGGGCGCAATGCTGGCCAACGAAGCAAAACGACTGAGCTAGTGCGTCCGGCGTTGTGCGCGCAAGCGGGGCTGATGAGCCGTGTGTTTGTCAGGCGGTCATCGGACGGGTCCCACCCCAAAGCGTCACAAACTTGATTGCCGCCGGCCGCCCGAACACGCTAAGGTTGAGGCTTGTCTCCTCCTCCCGTCCGGGTGGATTCAGCCCCTCGTCCCGCGCAAGCGGAGAGGGGCTTTTCTTTGTCTGCGCCGTACCCGCCGCCCCGGAGCGCATTACACGCAGGTACTCGCCTACCATCCGCCGATGAGCTACACCCCCGACTCCCAACGCTACGAACGCCAACCCTATCGCCGCAGCGGGCGCAGCGGGCTGCTGCTGCCCACGCTGTCGCTGGGCCTGTGGCACAACTTCGGCGACGTCGACCGCTTCGACACCGCGCGCGAGATGGTGCTGGGCGCCTTCGACCGTGGCATCACGCACTTCGACCTGGCCAACAACTACGGCCCGCCGCCCGGGTCGGCGGAGGTGACGATGGGTCGCCTGTTGCGCGAGGAACTGGCCGCCTACCGCGACGAGCTGATCATTTCCACGAAGGCCGGCTACCGCATGGGCCCCGGGCCTTATGGCGAATGGGGTTCACGCAAGTACATGCTGGCCAGCCTGGACGCGAGCCTGAAGCGACTGGGCCTGCCCTACGTCGACATCTTCTATTCCCACCGCCCGGATCCGAACACCCCGCTGGAAGAAACCATGGGCGCGCTCGACCATGCGGTGCGCAGCGGCCGCGCCATCTACGCCGGCGTGTCGAACTACTCCGTCGAGCAGACCCGCGAGGCCAGCGCCATCCTGCGCCGCCTGGGCACGCCCTGCGTCATCCACCAGCCGCGCTACAGCATGCTGGACCGCTGGGTCGAGAACGGTCTGCTGGACACGCTCGCGGAAGAGGGCATCGGCTGCATCGCCTTCTCGCCTCTGGCCCAGGGCATCCTGACCGAGCGCTACCTCACCTCGGCCATCCCCACGGACTCGCGCGCGGCCAAGGGCGGCTTCCTGAAGCCCACCGACCTCACCGAAGGAAAGCTCGCCGCCGTGCGCGCGCTCAAGGTGCTCGCCGACGCGCGCGGGCAGACGCTGCCACAGCTCGCGCTGACCTGGGTGCTGAGGCATGCCGGCATGACGTCGGTACTCGTCGGCGCCAGCCGCCTGGCGCAGATCGACGATGCGCTGGGCGCGGCGAACGGCGCGGCGCTGACGGACAAGGAACTGGCGACGGTGGAAGCCGCGCTGAAGCTGGTGCAGCAGCCGGGCTGAATGGCATCGGGCCTCGGCCTACGTGCTGGAGGCCCACCACTTCAGTGATCCATGGCGCAGGTCTACCCGCAGCCAATCGAACGAATGTATTTCGGGACGAGCGCCGGGCCGCTCCCAAGCCGGCCCGCCCTGGCGATGTGCTTGCGGCTCGACGCCGCAAGCATCGCCGTCCCGCGGGGGACCGACTAGGCGCGCGCGCGTTCAGCGCTGCGGGACTGGGCGAGGGGCGGTTCCATCTCAGCGGCGCTTGGATCGCCTGAGCCTGCCCTGCAGGATGGACCGCACCGTCGTCCAGGTGCACATGAGGCCCACGGCGCCGCCCATTGCGAGCGGGAGCATGGAGTCGGTCGCGCTGGTCACGCCGGCGCCGATGACGATGCTGGCAATGCCCAGCAGATAGTGGAGCAGCAGGCGGTTTCGGAGCATGGACACGGCTTCGGCTGAGGAGGGGCCGTGTCAGTATGGGCGCGCATCCCGGCGTCGGGACGAGCGGGCCGTGAGCGCGCTGGAGGTGCCCGTGCGAAAGGTCTCGCTCGCTCGGCCGGGAAACGTCGTCGCCAAAGAAAAACGGCAGCGGAATGCCGCTGCCGTCTCAAGGCCGACCCGGATCAGCGATAGACGTGCTGACCGTTGGAGCTCGTCCAGTGGCGTTCGAAGTGCTCGGCATCTTCGTCCGTCTTGGCGCGCAGGCCCATCAGGATGCCGCCGTTCTTGATGCCCTCTTCGTAGTCCTTGACGCGCTCCTCCGGAATGCTCCAGCCGATCAGGGCGCCGACGAGGCCGCCGCTCGCTGCGCCGGCACCGGCACCGGCCAGGGCGGCGGCCAGCGGGCCGGCCACCACAAGACCCAGGCCGGGAATGGCGATGCTGGTGCCGACGGCCGCGACCGCGGCCGCGATGGCCCCGAGGGTGCCGCCGATGGCGCCGCCGATGCCGGCGCCTTCAGCCGCCTTGTTGCCCAGTTCGGTCTCGGTGCCGGCGGTGGCGAAGTGCCGCTGGCGGGTGTCATCGGACATGACGACATTCAGGTCATCCTTGCCGTAACCGCGCTCGCTGGCGGAGTTGTAGGCCGCTTCGGCGCTGGCGCGGTCGGGGAAGAGGCCTGTCACAAGGCGGCGGTCATTGGTGGTGGGCATGATGGCTCCTGGAAGTTGAAGTTTGTTGGGGACGCGGCCGCTCAGTTGCGGTCGGCACGCGGCGCGCGGGTCACATCGCGTGTGCTGTTGCGGGCGCCGTCGTTCGTGGCAACCGTCGTGCCATCCGAGCTGGTCATGTCATCGACCTTGTTCGAGACCTTGTCGCCCGCCTGGCGGGCGCGGTCCGCGATGGTGGGGCCGGTGCGCACGACGGTGGCCACGTCCGAGCGCTTGACCGCCTTGTCATTGGCCGCCTTGGCGGTGGCGGGGGTCGTCGCGATGGCATCGGGGCGGGACGCAGCCGGTGCGGCTGCATCCTGCGCGAAGGCGGTGAAGCAGGCGGCCGCAATGGCCAGGCCGGCAGCGAATCGTGAGGTGGCATTCATGGGATCACTCCTTGGGGAACGGTTGGAAACGCAGCCTTGGCAGGACGACCTGTCTCGCTGCAGCACAGTTCACCTAACGCAGTGTCCGAGCGCCATGGCGGGCGTGGCGTGGGGGTGCGCGATGTCGTCCCGTAGGACGGCGGGACGCCCAGGCGCCAGCCTTGGTGAGTCAGCTCGACGTCGAAAGCCGGTGAAGCGCTTCACAATGAAGAGCTGACCCGCTGTTCGAGATCACGGCCCTTCATCATGGATAAATTCTTGCTGCAGCAGCAGGTGCTGGAACGGCTCGCCGAAGACCTGCTTCAAGTCGAACAGGCGGCGCGGGCGGCGCATGAAACGGCGACTCACGAAGAGAACATCGCCGAGAACAAGTACGACACCCTGGGTCTGGAAGCCGCCTACCTGGCGACCGGCCAGGCCCGTCGCGCGCAAGCCATCCGCCACGCGATGGCCGAGTGGCGCCAGTTCCGCGCCCGCCCCTATGACGCCAGCCAAGGCATACAGCTCGGCGCGCTGGTCTGCCTGGTCGATTCCGACGGCAGGCAGCAACACCTCTTTCTCGGCCCGGATGGAGGCAGCATGACCTTGGTCAGCGGCGCTGAGCTCGTTCAGGTCATCAGCAGCGAAGCTCCGCTGAGCCGGGCCATGCTGGGAAAGTGCGAGGGTGATGACGTGTCGCTGACGGTCGCCACCCTTCGACAGCAGTTTGAGGTGCTGCGGGTTCGATAGGCCGCCAGGCACTGGCGTGGAGCCGGTGCTGCAACCCGCTCAGTTCGCGGCGAAGCAATACAGCAGCCCTGCGCCGCCGGTGGCGACCAGCTTGGGCTGGCTGCAGCCGCGGCTGCCGTGGGCGGAGTTCCAGGAGGCGTTGCCGCCGCCGGTGCGGTCGAAGTGGCCGAGCTGCACCGAGCCGTCCTCCGCACCGCTCGTGTAGTTCCTGCACGTCTTGTCGGCGCCCTCGGGGTAGGCGCGGCCGTCCGGGGTGGAGCCGGTCAGGATGTCGTGCTCGTTGGGCGTGTCGCCGGCCGCCTTCGGGCGTTCGCCCTTCTCGGTCAGCGCCTGGTTGCGGGTCAGGTTGCTGCCGAGCTGGGCGAGTTCCAGCGTGTCGCCGTGCAGGTGGGCCACGTCGCGGGCGATCACCTGTCCGCGCACATTCGTCCACGGGCCCTTGCCGATGCGGTCCCGCGCGTTGACCGCGTTCGCGCCTTGCGTGCTGAGGTAGGCCTTCCAGGTCTTGTAGGGCGTGCCGGCCGCGTCGGCAAGCTTCTGGCAGTGCGCATCGGCACCAGCCAGGCCGCCGTAGTTGGCGCCGTTGCCGCCTCCGACGCTGGTGACGAAGAAGGTGAAAGGCGGCGGCGCCAACTACGGC
>SEEY01001054.1 GCA_004211235.1 Rubrivivax sp. | reverse complement strand
TTACGCCTACCCGCAGGAGCACTATGCGTTCTGGAGCACCGTGCGCGGCCAGGCCAAGGTGGACGGCGGCGCGGTGCTCCAGAACGCATGGTGCTCCTGCGGGTAGGCGTAAACGGCCTTGGTCGCGCCGCCGTGCACGCTCAGGTCGGCCTGCTCATCGCCGTCCAGGCCCAGCGGGCCGACGGCCACCGGGCCGGTGCGCGGGCGCTTGCGGATGGCCGAGAGAAGCGTCTGGCCGTTGGTGGCTTCGAAGCGCTCGGCGCGCGCGGTGTTCAGGCTCAGCAGCTGCATGCCGCCATTGTTCCAGGACACTTGCAAAAGCCGCCGCCGCCCCCACGTCGCCGGGGTATTTGGCATCTTGGCCTACAGGGCGGGCGTTTGTGCGCACCTAGGCTTTCGCAGACCAACGAAGAGGGGACAAGCGCATGACTGCACTCGACAGTGGCGCCAGGGTGTGGGCGGGCCTCGCCGTCACGCCATCCAGCGAATTGATGTTCATCGTCGGCGTGCTGCTGGCGGGCGCGCTGGTGGGCGAGCTGATCGCCGCCACCACGCGGCTGCCGCGCGTCGTGGGCTACACCCTCGCCGGCTGCTGCGCGGCGGCCTTCGGCCACGGTGTGGCCATGCCGCTCAACGGCGCCGCGCAGACGGTGACGGACCTTGCCCTGGGCCTGCTGCTGTTCGAGATCGGCAGCCGTGTGAACCTGCGCTGGCTGCGGCGCAATCCCGGTCTGCTGGCCACCAGCCTCGCCGAGGCGCTGCTGAGCGCAGTGGCGGTGGCAGCCGTGCTGCGCCTCTTCGACGTGAGCTGGCAAACGGCCGTCGCCTGCGCGATCCTGGCGATGCCTGCGCCCGCCGCGGTGTCGGGCCGCGTGTCGTTCGAGCTGGGCTCCGAAGGCCAGGTGACGCAGCGCGCGCAGCTGCTCACTGCGCTGAACACGTTCTACGCCGTGGTGGCGCTCACGCTGATGCGCACGTGGTGGGCGGCCGACGATGGCGGCAGCCTGCCGCAGGCGCTCGCGGGCCTGGCAATCTCGCTGCTGACGACGCTCGGCGTGGCAGCGCTGCTGGCCGGTGCCACCTACCTTGCCGCGCGCCGGCTCGACCTGCGCAACGAGAGCGCCGCCTTGCTGCTGTTCGGCCTGGTCGCCTTCGCCGTCGTCGCGGCGCGCGCCATCGGCGTGTCCACGCTGCTGATGCCGCTGCTCGCCGGCCTGCTGCTGCGCAACACCAGCGAGCGGCCCTGGG
>SEEY01001053.1 GCA_004211235.1 Rubrivivax sp. | reverse complement strand
CGACGCCAGCTTCGCCCTGGGCCTGCTGGAGGCCGCCACCCAGGCCGCCACCGAAGGCACGCCCGTGCAGCTGGCCGGCTTCGACACCGCCGCGCGCGTCGGTGTCGAAGCCGGCCAGCAGCACGGGCGTGCCTTCGGTGGCGGCCTGGGTGGCGGCCTCCAGCAGGCCCAGGGCGAAGCTGGCGTCGAAGCCGGCCACGGCGCTGCTGGGCGCGTGGCAGCCGGTCGCCATGGCCCAGTAGCCCGACGCCGCGTTGTGCACCGAATGGTGAAAGCGCGTGGGTGACAGCAGCGTCGGATCGCTCGCCAGGGTGTTGCACAGCGCGTCGACCACGGCCAGGTCGCCGTGGGCAGACGTGAACACGCTGGGCAGAGCCGCGGGGTCGCGCCCGGACATGGCCACCGCCGCCGCCGCGACCTCCAACGCCACCAGCACGCCGTCAGGGGCGCGGCGGCGCTCGTTGGCGGCCAGCAGCGCGGGGCTGGGTCGGCTGGGCAGCGGTGCCTCGGACGCTGGCGTGGGCCGGCCCTGCAGCGCCGGGGCCGCCACCGTCCAGCCAGGCAGGGAAGGCGACCACAGCGCCATGCCTTCCACGTACAGCCGGTGAAACGCCGAGGTGCTCATGCCGTGGCCTGCGCTGCACGCCCGAACACGAGCACGCAGTTGTTGCCCCCGAAGCCGAAGGAGTGGCTGGCCGCGTGGCGCACCGGCCCATCGACGGGCCGCAGGCGCAACTGCCCGGCGAACACGGGGCCGAAGTGTGCGTCGGCTGCCGGCGTGTGGGCGCTGCCGGCCCGCAGGTCCTGCTGCAGCGCCAGCAGGCACACCACCGCCTCCAGCAGCCCTGCTGCGCCCATGGTGTGGCCGGTCATGCCCTTGGTGGCGCAGGCGTGCACGGCGGGCCCATAGCGGCGCGCCACCAGCGCGGCTTCGACCTCGTCGTTGGCTGGGGTGGCGGTGCCGTGCAGATTGACGAAGTCGATCTGCGCACTCGACAGGCCCGCCCGGGCCAGCGCTGCGTTCAGCGCCAGCTCGGCCCCCAGGCCTTGCGGGTGCGGGGCCGACATGTGATGCGCATCGTTGGCTTCGCCGTCGCCCAGCAGGCACAGCGCCTCCGGCGGGGTGGCGGCTTCATGACGCTGCAACAGCGCAAAGGCTGCTGCCTCGCCCAGGCTGATGCCCTTGCGCGCGGCACCGAAGGGCTGGCAAGGCGCTTCGGCCAAGAGGCCCAGCGACCGAAAGCCGAAC